>JANNCH010000134.1:0-6967 GCA_031386315.1 Pseudobdellovibrionaceae bacterium | reverse complement strand
CAAAGTTGGAGTTAAATTGCATGAATAAAGCTCAATTGATTGATTTTGTATCCGAAAAAACCAAATCAACCAAGCACCAGTCTGAAATGATTTTAGACGCAACTCTTGAAGCCATACAAAAAGCCCTTTCAAAGGGTGATGAAGTGAAACTGGTTGGATTTGGCACCTTCTCTTGCTTAAACCGCAAATCAAGAATGGGTCGCAATCCAAAAACCGGTCAAACAGTAAAAATCCCAAGCTCGAAAGTACCCCGCTTTAAGCCCGGCAAAGACTTCAAAGAAAAAGTAAAATAAAAACCACTACAATGTAGTGTCACCATTCATTTGTATAAACTCAGCTCTATCTTTGATTTGTACCCATCCGCTCAATCCGGGCTTCCATACAAAATGATGAAAGCCTATCAATTGACCCTGTAGCATATCTTGGATTTGACGAGCACTATAGGGACCTTCTTGTACTTCCCGTAACAACACCCATTCTTTAGCCCGCGACTCTTGACCCACAGCCTGAAACGCCGGGAAAAGGCTTTTCTCGAACTCTTTCCATTCGATGGCCATTTCCCAGCGCCCGTCTTCTTCATTTGATACCAAGTCGCCTGGTGAAATTTCGCCACGTATAATTTTATTGCGCATATCTTGAAGGCTATGGGGACCTTGGGGCTTTAAATCACGATTGAAATACCAAGTCATAGTTTTTCCTTTTTACTTTTGAAAGAAACAGGCAAGGCCTCGATAGTTTCTAGCATTTCATAATATATATTTCGGAATGAATCGCTTTCAGTGTCTTTATGTAAAAAATTTTGCAGGGTTGCTGGACTGATCATTTTTTTACGATAGCCCGTATACAGACGCTCACCCATTATCCCGCCTAACAACGCCGAGGCCTGCACATAGCTCCATTTATTCTTAGGCACAAACTGACCACGAGATAATGTCCTGCCAGAAACAGCCATCACTTCTTGCATTTTTTGAGTAAGCGCCAACATCAAAACTTCTTTGCCTAGCTCAGGCGAATTGCGAGAGGCCAACGAGGCTTTGATATCTGCAATGGTATCTGTTTTACGCTTGTGGTTGACAATTTTCGAGCCAAAATAAGCCATTCCCTCAACCCAAATCTGACGCATAAAATCCTTGGGCATATGCATGGCCAAAGCTTTGCGCTGACAGGCTTGTGCATGCAGAAATTGCATGGCAAGACTGGCGGCATGGTTCACTGAAGGCCTCGCAAGATAGGCCGTCCCAACCTCAGGCAAATAAAAAGAATTCCCCTCTTCAATCATCTTTTCGATCCATTTAAGTTCTTTGCTAGAAAACTTTTCTTCTAGATTTTGCCATAAAAACGAATCCCTTGCCGTAGCCACTGATAGATTCGCTAAGCTTACTTTGAAACCCAACTCTTCAGCTATCAAATGAACATATCGACCAACATGGTCTGTGTAATCCAATGCATCTTCTTCGTCACCCAGCTCTAGGTCATAGGCTTGCTCTAAGTACATTAGATAATTTTGCCACTTCACCCAAGGGGGTACACTCATTAAACAATAATCTCGTCTTGAAAGACGCACAACATCCACACTGGATTCAAGTTCGCGTGCTAAAAGTTGAAAGTAAATTTCTTCAGCATTTTGAAAAATCCGCAAAGTTTGTTTTCGAAATTTTTCTCCTAAAATTTTATAAATTTCTGCAGGCAAATGCTTTTCGGCTATATGTAAATCGCCGTAAATGACGACACACGAAGAATCTGGATACATACCAATAATTTCAGCAATCTTTTTAGCAGCAAACTGATCTCGAGTGCGAAGCCCGGCCGCTGAATACTTACGTACAGTTTTATTGAGACCGTAAACTTTGATTTTGTTTTTTTGGGCCCAGCGAATAAGCGGTTTGTAGTATTCCCATGGGAATCCCCACTTATTTTGCCAATCAATATCTTTTAAAAAATCATGTTCACTACTCTTGCCTTGCATAAAACGATCAATATGAACTTGATCTTCGGCATCAAAACATTCGAGTCCTAAAACAATTTTACTTTTTTTTGGCAAAGATTTAAAAATTCTCAAATGGGCTTTTTGTGATTGTTGAAGGGCATGAAAATCGCCCATTAAAATCAATCGAGAGTTTTTGAATGCACTGAGAAGATCTTCTTTTGGAACAGTCTGCCATTTTTTACGGAACTCTTGGTTGTATTCTTGTCGGTAACTCACTAGACCAGGCTCTTCACGTCCCAAACGATGGCGCACCTCGGCCTCGAGTTGCCGATAGAGCTCTTTTCTAATTTTTAACCACTTAAGCAGCCATTTTTGGTCGTTCAATCATTCATCCTTGAATTTTCTTATTTTTACATAAAACAATTTGATTTCAAGCAGCAATCTAGGTTTGAATAAGATCGTATTTAAATAAGTGCCTATAACAGGAGAAAATTCTTTGAAAAAAGATAAAGCCCTCAACATCGCCATCATTTGTTCACTCATCGCCATCGGTGTTCACTCTTACTTAACAATGCACTATTATGATTTAAAACTGGGCGGCGGAGCGGGTGGCAATACTTTTTGCAATCTGAACGACACCATTAACTGCGATGCCACGATCGCCAGCAAATATTCTTCACTCTTTGGTGTACCAGTTGCGCTTTGGGGCGTATTTACCAACTTAATCACTTTGATGTTTTTCACATTCTCACGATTAAACTTCACCCAAGACAACGAAAGAACCGCTCGCTACGGATTTTTGGCCAGCGCTGTGATACTGCTCACGTCTATCGTTATGGGCACAATTTCTGCCAGATCTATCGGCAGCCTTTGCTTGTTTTGCGCAACTGCTTACGTATTATCGATCATACAATTCTTTGCCAGCTGGAAAAGTACGCCCATTTTAGGAAGCCTGCTTGCCACGGACATTAAAAGTATTTTTACGACTCAGCGATGGATATTAGGTTCAATCATTGCCATTCCGGCGCTTTCATTTTTGATCAACTCAATGACACTTGATAGTTATGGCTACGGCAATATGACTAAAATGATCGACGAAAAATTGGCCTATTGGCAGGTTTCTCCATCACAAACATTTGATGGCAAGGGTTTGACCATGCAAAAAGGCAGTGGTGATCCCATCATGACGATTGTCGAGTTTGCTGACTATAGATGCCACCATTGCAAAGATGCTTACCCTGCACTGCACGCTTTTACTTCTTCGCATCCGGATGTACGTTTGGTTTTCAAAGCTTTCCCTTTGGATGGAACATGCAATGCCGCAATCACCGGTGGAGATGGTGTTTCTTGCGCGCTCGCACTGCTTAGCATGTGCTCTGAAAAGTTATCGCAAAAAGGTTGGCAGGCACACCACTACATTTTTGACAACCAAATGGACTTTCAACATTTAGCACTTGAAGCTGCTGCAGATAAAATCTGCAAAGAAACTGGCGCTAACTGCAATGAGTTAAAGCAATGCGCGAAGAGCGACGAAGCACTTGCTGACGTGAAATCCATGGCCGCCGAGGGCGAAAAAGCAAAAATCCAAGGTACGCCAAGTGTGTTTGTAAATTCTAAATTGTTGAATGGTGGGCAATTGCTGCCCGTTTTAGATGCGGCTTACAAAAAAATTAAAAACCAATAAGACTAGCCAACCAATCCGCCAGCCTTACAAGTCCGTCATCAAAGACGATCAAGCTGGCGTTGGCGAGTCCGTGCACAATATCCATCCCAAATGCAAAAATAATGATCGCAAGACCTGCAATCCAAGCCGCTTTCACGACATACACTGTTGAGCGCACATCATGCAAACGCATATCATATTCAATTTTCTCAACAGTTTTAAGAATATGCTGAAGCTCTTTAAAGTGTTCTATAAATTTTTCACGCAGCTCGTGTTGTTTGGATCTAGTTAAAGAACTCAACCCCGGAAATCCACGCTTCGCTTTAATCGCATATATTAAATCTATGGAATGATTGATGTAACGAATAACTTTTTCTTTAAATCCCGGATACTCAGAGTCAGTTTCTAAGTATAACTTTAACTGTTCGATGGCTTTTTCGTAACACCCCTCTAGAACCCAAGTTAAAACATGTCGTCGCAATGAATCCGATGAACCCAGATCCACCGAACCAGGCTTCATTTCAAAAATCTTTGCATCGCCATTCTTTATTTCGGAATCCTTAATTGCTGGCACACCCATACAATTCTTATCGGCTAAAGCTCTTACAATATAAGCCCTAGGGCCTGTTTGCGAGTATAATAAGCATTTCGAGCTAGTGATAAGTCTAGTCTTATCGACCTTGGTTTGATTTTTTCGCCCCATTCTGAGATCCTGAAAGGGATCCTAGACTTCATGGAGGAGGGCTATGGAACTTGATAATCTAGATTTTATTACGGAACATAATAAAGAAATAAGAAATATTCCGCTACCGGATGAGATGCCGCGTCGCCATGACTTGAGCCATATTCCAAAAGATATTCTAAAATCAGCCACCGTAGAAAATCTTATTTCGCAAAACGAAGATTTGATGGGCCGACTGAAAGTTGCTTTGCGCAGACTTTCTTCACTAGAGCTCGAGAATCAAAAGTTCAACGAAGAGGCCAACCGCGCCCGCCTTTCGCAAACGGCCTCTGCAGATCAGTTATTGGTTTTAAAAGAAAAAGATCAGATGTGGAAAGCCCGCATCGACCAATACGAAAAAGACAAAGACGTTTACACTGAAAAATTTCGCCTATTGCATGAAAAACTGATGCGCACATCGGCCGAGCTTGATCGTCATCATAAATACCATGAACGCATTAAACATCAGGTAAAGCCATACATTGCCCAATTAAAGGACTACTCAAAGGCCCAAGAAGACAAGTGCACAGGACTTGTCAAAGACCTCGAGCAGCGCGAAGCACAATTACGTGACTTGCGTCATCAGATGATCGAGTTGACGAAAAACTCTCGAATTCAAATTGAGCACGCCGAAAGAAAAAATTTCGAAATGACTCATTTTTATGAGACTCAAATTGAAAAACTGACAACCGAGAATCAAGAAATCAAACAGCATCAGCTAGATCTTGAAGACAAAGCTATGCGCTTGAATAAAGCCCTGGGTCGCCAAGACGAGCTTGAAAACGAGCTTGTAGAAATGACTCGAAGCAAAGATGATTTGCGCAATCGCCTTGAAAAAGACGGACTGCGCTTACAAGAGCGCAACAATGAACTCTCGCGCCATAATCATAAATTGGGAATTGAGCATGCAGACCTCCAAGTCAGAGTGCTTGGTGATCAAGAAAAGATTTCTAAGTTTGAAAAAGAAACCGCACAGTTACACGATCAACTTGAAAGTTTACGTTATATGTGGACGGCCAAAAATGAAGAGTGTGAAAAACTGCATGGCGGCATGAGTTCTCTTGAAAAACTCAATTTAGAATTGAGTCAGCGAATCAACGAGATCCGCCAAGCTCAAAACGAATCTAAATAATTTCTGAATTGGGAGCTTGAAAGCTCCCAATTGCTTTTTCAATATTATCATGAATTTCTAGTGAGGCTCTTTGGCCATATTGCCAAAGACGTTGAAAATCTGGATTCAAGCCAGCCATTTTCACTTCACAGCCACAACTCGCTTTTAACTCTTCCATCATTTGAAAAAGAGTTTGGATTCCGCTGGAACCCACAAAGTGCAATGCATTTAAGCAAAATACCACTTTTTTATTTTGAAATTGTTTGATGCATGATGATCTCAAAAAAGCGGCTTTCTCAATATCGATTCGGCCACTCAAAGAAATAACGGTGACATCGTTCTGCAGACTCATTTGTGCATTCATGAAAATCCTTTCTCACGTGATGCTAGCTTATCGGCTAAAAAGTCGAAAATTTTAGATGACTCAAGGCCTAGTTTCACCCCTACAATACGAAGGTGCAGTCTAGTTACAACAACCTGATTTTAAAGTCGCTCATTGCCCTCAGCTGGATCTTTGGCTTGATCTGCACGTCGATGGCCTATGCTCAGGTTTCTTTGTCAGGTCTTTCTTCACCCGCGGGTGGCTCGGGCAAAATGGCTGGCATCTTAATCAATGCTGACTCGATGGATCGCGATAGCACCAACGAAGTCACACAATTAGAAGGCAATGTACAAATTGTCTATCAAGGTCAACACATCAAAGCCGACCGCGCCAAAGTCAGCATGCGTTCGCGAAAAATGGAACTCTACGGCCACGTCGAAATTGTCACCACCAAATCAACCATCGGCGGCCAAGAAATCAAACTCGACTACGAATCAAACACCGGGTTGATATACAACGGCTTTGTCCAATCAGGATCTGTTATCTTCGAAGGTCGTTTGTTAGAAAAAGTGGCCGAAGATGAATATTTTGTTTCTGAAGCTGACTACACCGCCTGCACGAACTGCCCTGGCACCTGGAGTTTTTCGGGCACAAGTATTCGCGCAGAAATCGGCGGTTATGCCTATATCAAAAATTCTTTTTTAAAAGTCGGTGGAATTCCTATTTTTTGGTTCCCGTATTTAGTTGTGCCACTGAAAAGTGATCGACAATCAGGATTGCTAACGCCCGGCCTTGAAAATTCAAATAGCGGGGGCGCGGCGATTTCGTTGCCTTACTTCTGGGCCATATCGCGCAGTCAAGATGCCACCTTCACTGTGAAAAATTATTCTTTGAGGGGGTTAAAAGCACTGGGCGAGTACCGTTATGTCCCGAATGAAAATAGCTACGGTGAATTGAATGTTGGGACTATCCAAGATCGTGTTTTCAGTGGCGAGTCTCGCGTCAATACTTATCGCGAAACAGAAGCCAAGGGCACGATGCTCAATCGCTGGTTCATGCGCTACAACCACTATCACGAACTTCCCGAAGGCTATGTTCAACGCACGCAACTCAATATGGCAAGTGATCTAGAATATCCAAAAGACTTCTGGTTAGAGACCATGAACTTTGGTGATTCGGCGATGGAAAATCGTATATCTGTGACAAAAAATACCCAGAATCAA
>JANNCH010000108.1:0-6169 GCA_031386315.1 Pseudobdellovibrionaceae bacterium | reverse complement strand
GCTTGTCATCCGAAAAAAGCCAAAAACTCAAACAGCGCTGAAAGAGGTCATCTTTCTAAAGCTGGTTTCGAGAATGGTGCTCAGTTCGTAAAAGAATTGAGACAATCTCCTCCTGAAGGTTTGTCATTGGGCGCGCAAGTGTCTATTGAAAGTCTTGTTAAGGGTGATGTTGTTAAAATCACTTCAAAATCAAAAGGTAAAGGTTTTGCCGGCGTTATGAAACGTTGGAACTTTGCCGGTGGACCTGGTTCGCATGGATCTAAATTCCATCGTCGTCCTGGTTCTTCAGGTAACAGAACTTGGCCGGGCCGTGTAATGCCGGGTAAAAAGTTTCCTGGTCACTTGGGTAATGAAACTGTAACTGTTAAAAACGTTCAAATCGTCGGCGTAGATTTGGCTGAGAGCGTATTGATGGTTAAAGGCCCTGTTCCTGGCCACAGAAACTCTCTCGTCAAATTGGTGAAGGAATAGTTATGGCTACAGTAAATGTGCTTAATTGGAAAAAAGAAAAAATTGGCCAAGTAGATTTGGCTGCTGATGTGTTCGAAACAGAAGTGAAGAAAGAAGTCCTTCACTCTGTGGTTCACTGGCAATTAGCTAGTCGTCGTCAAGGTACTCACATGACTAAAACAAAAGGTCTTGTGAGCGGTGGTGGTAAAAAGCCATTCAAACAAAAAGGAACTGGTGGAGCCCGTCAAGGTTCAACTCGTTCTCCTTTGATGCCTGGTGGTGGTACTATGTTTGGTCCACAACCACGTAGTTACGCATACGTTTTGCCTAAAAAAATTCGTCGTTTGGGTTTGAGCATGGCTCTTTCTCATCTTCAAAAAGAAGGTAAATTGTTTGTGGTAGATACTATGACTTCAGAAGGCAAAACAATGGAACTTAGCAAGCGTCTAAAGGCGTTTGGTTTGAACAAAGCTGTTTTGATTGATTCTCAAGTTGATGAGAACTTCAACCGTGCATCTCGTAACCTTCCATCTTTCAAATACTTCCCAGTTGATGGTTTGAATGTATTTGATCTTTTGAAATACGATGCAGCTGTTATCACTAAAGCATCTGTCGCGAAAATCGTTGACCGTTGCTCATTGGAGAACGTGCGATGAAACAAGTAATTAAAGCTCCTCTAGTAACAGAGAAGAATACTTATCATAATGCTGCTGGTGTTTACATTTTCGAAGTTGATTTGAAAGCTTCAAAAGTTGAAATCAAAGCCGCTGTTGAAAAAAACTTTAAAGTCAAAGTTGACACGGTTAGAACTGCTGTTTGCCGTGGTCACTCCAAACAATCGAAGTTTGGTCTAACTAAGATCCCTTACTGGAAGAAAGCTTTTGTTAAGCTTTCTGAAGGCGAGAAGATCGCTCTTTTTGAGGGAGTATAGAGATGGGAATTCGTACTTTTAGCCCACGCTCAGATGGACGTCGAGGCATGACTGGTTTTGACTTCAAGGAGATCACTAAAACGACTCCTGAGAAGGCATTGACAGCTCCTCTACACAAACACGGCGCTCGTAATAATCATGGTCAAATCACCATGAGACATATCGGCGGCGGTCATAAAAGAAAATATCGTTTGGTTGATTTCAAACGTACTAAATTAGAAGTTCCTGCAAAAGTAACTGCGATTGAGTACGATCCAAACAGAACTTGCCGTATTGCTCTACTAGCATACGCTGACGGAGAAAAGGCTTACATCTTAGCTCCAGTTGGTCTGAATGTTGGTGATACTGTTTCATCTAGTGATAAAGCAGATATTAAACCAGGAAACTCGCTACCACTTTCGGCGATCCCGGTTGGAACAATCATCCACAATATCGAGATGCGCCCGGGTAAGGGTGGTCAGATTTGTCGTGGAGCTGGTGCAAGCTCAACTCTAGCTGGTAAGGGTGAAAAGTACTGCCAAGTACGTTTGCCTTCTGGTGAGCTGAAACAGATTCTATCAGTTTGCCGCGCTTCAATTGGGCAAGTTGGTAACACTGACAATGAAAATATCTCTCTTGGTAAAGCTGGTCGCTCTCGTTGGAGAGGTATCCGTCCAGGCGTTCGCGGTATGGCGATGAATCCAGTGGATCACCCCCTCGGTGGTGGTGAAGGCGTTGGTAAAGGTCACCATCCTGTAACTCCTTGGGGTAAACCTTGTAAGGGATACAAGACTAGACACAATAAGAGAACAAATTCGTCAATTATTAAGAGACGTAAGTAGGAGTAGCACATGGCACGTTCAGTAAAAAAAGGACCGTTCCTTGATGATCACCTTCAGAAGAAGATTGATAATGCGATTCAAAAAGGTGACAAAAAAGTTATTAAAACTTGGTCACGTCGCTCGACAATCCTTCCTGAAACAATCGGTCTAACTTTCGCCGTGCATAACGGTAAAAAGTTTGTTCCGGTTTATGTGACTGAGAATATGATTGGTCACAAATTGGGTGAGTTTGCTCCTACAAGAACATTCCACGGGCATGCTGAGAAAAAAGCGGCTCCTGCAGCAGCACCTGCAGCTAAGAAATAATAGAGGTCTGTAATGGAAGTTAAAGCAAGTCTTATAAATGCAAGAGTAGGCGCACAGAAAGCAAGATTGGTTGTTGATCTTGTTCGTGGCAAAAACGTCAATGAGGCAATCAAAACTCTGACTTTTCTAAACAAAAAGTCTGCTCTCATGGTGAAAAAGCTGATCGAATCTGCGATTGCCAATGCTGAATATAAAAAAACAATGGATGTAGATAGCCTTTTTGTGAAAACAATTACGGTTGATCAGGGGCCTGTTCTTAAAAGATTCCGTCCTCGCGCTCAAGGGCGTGCGTTCGGTGTTCGTAAGAAAACCAGCCACATTAACGTCGTACTTGAGGAGAGATAACTGTGGGACAAAAGGTTCATCCGATAGGATTAAGAGTTGGTGTTATCAGAACTTGGGATTCTCGCTGGTATGCGAAGGGTCAACAGTACTATGACAATCTTCACGAAGATATCCGTCTTAGAAAATATCTTAAAGGTAAATTGAAACACGCTGGCGTTGCTAAAATTGAAATGGAGCGCGCTGCTAAAAAAATCAAAATCATCATTTCAACTGCTCGTCCTGGTGTCGTTATCGGGAAAAAAGGCACTGGAATCGACTCTTTGAAAGCTGATGTTCAAAAGTTGACTCCAAATGAAGTGTTCTTGAGCATCCAAGAAGTTCGTAAGCCAGATCTTGACGCTCAATTGGTAGCGGAAAGTATCGCTTTGCAACTTGAAAAACGTATCTCTTGGAGACGTGCTCTTAAGAAAGCTATTGCGGCTGCTATTAAGGGTGGTGTTCGTGGTATTAAAGTTCGCGTATCTGGTCGTCTTGACGGTGCAGAGATCGCTCGTTCTGAATGGTACAATGAGAAGAGTGTTCCTCTTCATACATTAAGAGCGGATATCGACTACGGAACAGCAGAAGCTTTGACAGCCTATGGAATCATCGGCCTTAAGGTTTGGATCTACAAGGGTGATATCCTTTCTGCTAGAGAAGTAGAGGAGGCTAGTCGTGTTAAGTCCTAAAAGAGTAAAACACCGTAAACAGTTCGTTGGACGCGCTTCTGGCTTGGCTGTACGTGGTAGTAATTTAGATTTCGGTGACTATGGTTTGCAGGCAGTTGAAGAGCATCGTATGACAGCTCGTCAACTTGAGGCAGCTCGTATCGCAATTTCTCGCAGTATCAAACGCGGCGGCAAAATGTGGATGCGTGTATTCCCAAACATCCCGGTAACTAAAAAGGCAGCTGAGACTCGTATGGGTAGCGGTAAAGGGAATCCAGAGTTCTGGGTTGCTCGTATCCTTCCTGGTAAAGTGCTTTTTGAATTAAATGGGGTAACTCGTGAACAAGCGAAAGAAGCTTTTGAGCGCGCTCGTCACAAACTACCTTTTAAAACCCGCTTTTTGGCTCGGGAGTAGTTATGAAATTTACTGAAGTTAAAGACTTGTCTGTTGTTGAGCTTAAGAAGAAGAGAGCCGTTTTAAGCGAAGAATTGTTTCAAGCTCGTATAAAAAATTCAATTGGGCAGCTCTCAAACCCAGTTGAAATCAGACATTTGCGTCGCAGTATTGCCAAAATCAATACAGCTATAGTAAAAAAGATCGCTCGCTAAGGGGTAATGAATGGCAAAACAGACTAAGCCTGTAGTGGCTGCAGAAACTGCACCTAGAGGTCGTAAAATTGAAGTGGTTGGCGAAGTAATCAGCAACAAAATGGAAAAAACCATTTCTGTTCTTATCTACCGCATGATTAGACACAAAAAATACGGAAAGTTCGTTAAAAAAACTTCTGTATTCAAAGCTCACGATGAAAAAAACGTAGCAAAGATCGGTGATTTGGTTAAAATTCGCGAGACTCGTCGTCTTAGCAAAACCAAACGTTGGACTTTGTCTGAAGTCGTTGAAGCGGCAAAGGTTTAGGGGTTGTCATGATACAGATGCAAACTAGATTAAATGTAGCGGACAACTCTGGCGCAAAAGAACTTATGTGCGTAAAAGTACTAGGTGGTTCTAAGCGTCGTGTGGCTTCTATCGGCGACATCATTGTCGTTTCGATCAAAGAAGCTCTTCCGAATGCAAAAGTAAAAAAAGGTGATGTGGCTAAAGCAGTTGTTGTTCGTACTGTTGCAAAGCTTCGTCGTCCAGATGGATCTTATATCCGTTTCGATGACAACTCTGCGGTATTGATCAATGCTTCTAAAGAGCCAATCGGAACTCGTATTTTCGGTCCAGTGGCGAGAGAGTTAAGAGCAAAACAATTTACTAAAATTGTTTCTCTAGCTCCAGAAGTTCTTTAAGAGGTGTGATGTGAATCGTTTACAAGAAAAATATCAAAAAGAAATCGTTCCAGCGCTTACCAAGCAATTGGATGCAAAGAACGTAATGCAGGTTCCTCGTCTAGAGAAAATCACTTTGAGCGTTTGCTTAAGTGAAGCAGTTCAAAATCCAAAAATTTTGAATACAGTTGTAGACGAAATCACAGCGATCACTGGCCAAAAGGCAGTTATCACAAAAGCTAAGAAAGCCATCTCGAATTTCAAACTTCGTGAAGGTTTGCCAATCGGTGTGCGCGTAACTTTGCGTAGAGAAAAAATGTGGTCATTTATCGACCGCTTGAACACTCTTGCATTGCCCCGCGTAAGAGATTTCCGTGGTTTGCCTAGTAAAGGTTTTGATGGTCGTGGGAATTACAACATGGGCTTGAAAGAGCAAATCGTGTTCCCAGAGATCAATTTTGACAAAGTAGATAAAGTTCGTGGTATGAATATCACTATTTGTACAACTGCGAAAAACGATGCGGATGGCAGAGCGCTTCTTGAAGCTCTCGGTATGCCATTTAGAAAGTAATAGGTGTCACTTGGCTCGTAAAGCAAGCATTGAAAAAAACAACAAGAGAAAAGCACTTGCAAAGAAATATTGGAAGCACAGAGTTGCGTTGCGTGAAAGCGCTGTGAACATGAAGCTTTCTGATGAAGCTAGAGCAGAAGCTCGTAAGAAATTACAAGCTCTTCCTCGTGACACTTCACCAAACAGAGTTATTACTCGTTGCGAGCTGACTGGTAGACCACGTGGTAACTACAAAAAGTTCGGTCTTTCGAGAATCGCGTTCAGAGCTCTAGCTTTGGATGGAAAATTGCCTGGCGTAACTAAGGCTAGTTGGTAAGGAAACAAGATGGATACAATTGCTCAATTTCTAACAGTTATCAGAAACGCAGGAACTGCAAAGCACGAAAAAGTCGATCTTCCGGCTTCTAAGGGCAGAGCGGGTATCGCTCAAATCCTAGCAAACACAGGCTACATCCGTAGCTTCAAAGTTGCGAAAGATAGCAAGCAAGGCATCATGCGTGTTTACTTGAAGTACGATCAAGATGGAAATCACGTGATTTCTGCTATCGACAAAGTAAGCACACCGGGTCGCCGTGTTTATGTTAAGTCTGATAAAATTCCTAAGGTTCGTTCTGGTCTTGGCATGTGCGTAATCAGCACTAGCAAAGGTATCATGAGCGGAAAACAAGCTGCCGACAATAAACTTGGCGGCGAACTTCTCTGCACGATGTGGTAGGTAGAAAATGTCACGTATTGGTAAAGCTCCAGTAGCTTTTGATGATAAAGTACAGGTTAATTTGACTCCGGCGAACGAAGTGATCGTTAAAGGTGCTAAAACATCTTTGAA
>JANNCH010000078.1:0-6165 GCA_031386315.1 Pseudobdellovibrionaceae bacterium | reverse complement strand
TTTATCAATATTGGCTTTTAGTTTTTCGAGCCAGTCTTTCAGCTCATAAACAAATGTTTTAAAAGCCATGGGGATGCGTTTTGCGTCCATAGCGTACTTGATTTGTTTTGCAACGACCTCAGCCGAGCACTCCAGTGCTTTGATTCTTTCCATTTTTAATGGTTCGCCGACAACTTCGAAGCCAACAATCATTTCGCCCGTGACAGATTTAATATTGCTTTCAGAGCGTGCATAGCGCAGCGAAAGATGCTGTGTCTGTGTGTTTTTATAAATGAAATCAGCCTCAAAAGCTGACATAGCAGTCGATGCCTTCTTCAGCATTTCATATTGGTGTGGGTGTGCGAGTACAGCGCAACCAAAGGGGCTAATATTTGTAATTTCTAATTGGAAATCCTTGAAGTCTAAAAAACAAGAACCGGGTTCAACAGGCACACGGTCTTGACGGACTACTTTTTTACGACGGGCTTCATCAATAACGAACGACTCTTGCTTCATAGCTGTATTACTCATGTTGTGCACACTCCTGTTGCGTAACCAACATCGTAATAAAGTGAGATTTAATTGAGTCCGATTAAGAAATTGTAAAGATAACTGGTCCTAAGCTGTGTGCATCAGGTCCAGGTCGACTGTTCATTTGTTATCTTAGTCCTGTTGGCTAGCAAAAATAAGTTGAAAACGTGGGTCCTGTTTAGACTTCGCGATATAGATATTTGCTTCTTCTTCAGTTTCAAAAACTTGCTGAATATATTCAGAACTTTTTTCAGATACAGTATAAATTTCAGACATAAATGATTGTTCATGGCTTTTTACAATGGGTGAAAGTGGTAAGCCATAAATCTTCGCAAGGGCCGTCAACTGATTGAAGCGTGGCAAGGGGATTTGTGGTAGCAGTAGAGCATGAGCTTGAGCACTGCTGAAATTCACAGCGGCATCTGATATATACAACACAGTGACATCACTTGTATTAAGTCTGTCAAAGCCCAGAGTGACTTTGTTCAAAAATTTATCTATGTGTTTGGTGATTTCAAGATTGAATTGAACTTGAGTTTGCCATTCATGGTGCAAACGTTTTTTAAGACAAGTCAGGTGTTCATATTTTTTAGCATCACTATTGTAACAGACGCCAGTGTCGCCGGCTTGAAAGTTAGAATAGCAATTTCTTCCACGAAACTCTGTGCAGTTTGGAAAGATGGCTTGCATATTCTCACCATTCGCAACAGCCCAGAAATTAGCTTTGCCCGGAAGCACAGAATCCCACATTCCGGCCGAATTCACCTGATTGCCTCGAACATTGATTTTGGCGGCAGTATCGCGGCCAATTTTTTTAAAGTATTTTAAAATATCGTAGGGATTGTCATTTGATAGACAAGCTGTGTTGTCGATATCGACGAATTGCAAATCGAATTTACCTATGTCTGCGGTTACTTTGTTTTTTAAATAGTTTACAGTTTCAGAAGCGCTGGCCCAGTGGCCCACGTAGCCAATTTTTATACGTTTCGCAGCGTTGTGGCGTTGAATGATTTCGCCCAGGCTGGTTTTTACATCGGTTGTTTCTTTTGCATTGCAAGAGTGAGAATTGAGCCAAGTTTTACATCCTATGGTAAAAAATTTAATTTGATTAACAGGGGCATCGCCTGTTTGGCAAACGCACAGATCAATATTGGCCGCTGTGTCTGGCAAAGCATATGCATAGCTTAAAAATAAAAAAACTGAGAGTGTGCAAAGCAAAATCTTCATCGGTGTCCCCTTTGACCTATACGCAAAGCATATCATGTAAACTGCTTTGACTGGGTAGCTGAAACTGCCGAGCCATAGGGTGTCATTTGCAAGTCTTCGGGGCTTGTGTTTGAATGATGGACATGACATTTCGAAAAGAAAAAATATCGCTATTGAAGAATATCTCTGAACTTGTGACTCTTGAAGGGGCGGCCCAAAAACAGGGGCGTCGTATTCAAGAAAAAGATCTTTCTATTCAAAAGAAATTCTCTGTATTGAATGTGAACGGGCGTATCGAGTGGATCGGGCCAGCGAACAAGTTGCCAAAAATCTATGCTAAGAAAAAAATCAAAGAATTTGATCTTAAAGGGCACACAGTGCTACCCGGGTTGGTCGAGTGTCACACGCACAGTGTTTTTGCTAGCAGTCGGTCTTATGAATTCGAGATGCGCAATCAAGGCATGAGCTATCAAGAGATCGCAGCTCAAGGCGGCGGTATTCTTTCGACGATGAAAAAAACCCGCTCGGCAAGTGCCGCCGATTTGACGAAAGATCTGCAAAAGCGTGTCAACGTGTTTGCCCAGCAGGGTGTGACCACATTAGAAATTAAATCAGGCTATGCCTTAAATTTATCTGGCGAAGTGAAAGTTCTTGAAGCCATTCGAAAAATTAAAAATATACGAACAGTCCCTACATTTTTAGGTGCCCATAGCTTGCCACCTGAATTTAAAACCTATGAAGACTATTTGATCTATCTGACTGAAAAAGTTTTACCGGTGATTAAAAAGAAAAAGCTCGCTAACCGTGTCGACATTTTTATTGAAAAAGGATTTTTTCCAAAAAATGCAGGTGAAATATATTTGCAAAAAGCGCGCGACTTGGGCTTTGAGGTCTTAGTACATGCCGATCAATTAAGCTTAAGCGGAGGCGCCGACGTGGCGCTGAAGGTTCAAGCGCTATCGGGTGATCATCTTTTAAAAATCACAGAAAATGAAATTCAAAAATTGGGCTCGTCACAGGTTACTTGTGTGTTGTTGCCGGCGGCAGATCTTTATATGAAAACAAATTATCCAGATGCTCGTCGCTTGATTGAGGCCGGAGCGCGTGTCGCATTGGCAACGGATTTCAATCCTGGAACATCTCCGACTCAAGACATCGCATTGGTGGGTTTGTTAGCGCGTTTAGAAATGAAAATGAGTTTGCCCGAAGTGATCGCAGCGTACACCGTTGGGGCCTCTCATGCGTTGAAGTTGTCTCAAGATGTTGGCTCCATTGAGTTAGGTAAAGCTGCTGATTTTATGTGCACTTTAAATTCATGGACTGATTTGTTCTATTCAGTGGGTAGTCTAGGCACAGAGTTAACAATAGCCGCTGGCGACCTGCTGCATCACAAAATTTAAGATTCTTAAAAAATACTTTGAATAATAGCACTACTTCTTCCTAGTCTTAGAACTGGGGGGAGCGTGAGGATGAAATCATCTTATTCAACATTGATGCAATCAAAGTACTTTAGTCCTGCTTTTAATAGCGCGATTTTTGATGGACCAGTGCGTATTTATTTTGCTCAGTTTCATGAGGCATTGGCATTAAAACTGTATTTCATGATTCAACAAAAGCTAACGAAAGAAATCGCTCAGGCCAAAGACATCTCGAAGGCTTCAGGCACAAACATCTTGGTCATGATCTACCCAACCATCGATAGCTATGCGATGTCTTTTGAAGGGCACGCTGAAGATGCCATGGCGGTTGAAGAGTGGAATGACGACATGGTCATCGGTACTCGTGGTCCGATCGATGACGATCAGTTAGAGCCATTGGTAGAAACATTGCGTGAAACCATTTTGAAATGGAATCCAGCAAGTCTAGCCGAAGGCCCAGGTGGAAACTATATACCACAGCCGGAGTTGTGATAGTATCTAGGTCATGAATCAAAAGGGTCAGGTTGTTGTCGAATACGTATTGCTGTTAGTTATCGCGGTGAGTATTGCGTACTTGCTGGTCAGTCAGATGGCTAGTCGCAACAGAGACAACGCCGGATTTCTCGTCGCCAAGTGGAACCGAATACTCGAAGCTGTCGGGGACGATTATCCAGATAAAAAGAAATAAAAAAAGGCCCGTAAAATTTCTCTTACGGGCCTTTTAGTTTTTAATTTATGAAGCCAATCCTAGTCTACTGAATTTGGCAATACTTGAAGCAAGCGAACATAGAAAGCCTTCGATGTTCTACCATTGAGGAAGCTAACAAGGTCATCCACTGGCATTTCCCAAGCTATTTTTTCATCTAAAGATGCGGTGTCTGGCATTTTGCCTTCACCAATTCTAGCTTGAGCAATCTCGATCAGTTTAGCTCTGTCCAATTTTTCTATAGTACTTAGTTTTGCGATTCCAGTGATAGCTTCTTTGGCTAGGTCGTTGGAAGCATCTGCTACGTATTTAGTAGTTCCATTTAAAAAGAACGGCAAGCTAGGGTCAATGACTTGATTAGAGTCATAACGTCTAACACTGATTGATGAACCCAGTTCACGATCTTCTTCGTGGGCGCCAGTTTTGTCAGACATCCCATTCGTGAAAGTCGCCCCAACAACTGATTGCAACGGAGTCGTTGAGTTCGGATAAATCCCGAGCATTCTTCCCAAAACTGGAACGATTGGTTTATCGATTACTTGTGTTTCGAAAAGGTCATATGGAATTTCTATCTCGAACTTCTGTCCATCAGCAGTTGCAAACTCAGTATTCGCAATCACGTTGTTTTCCATGATGCTACGAACAACATTTTTCAAAGGATCACGAAGTTGTGCAACGTTCGCAAAGTTATCAACTTGAGTATCGAAGTTGAAAATACCAGTTTGACGTCTAAACAACTGTTTTGCAGCAATCATTTTGTCCAACCAGATACCGCGAACGTCGATTTGATCGGCATACGCATTGGTGCTTTCTGGATCTTTTTTTGAGTTGAATGCCTTGCCTGCTTGTCCAACAACTTTGAATTTTTCACTCAATTGCAATCCGAAACAAGACATGGCTTCCGCATCGATTTGTTTCAAGTTAACAACATCGTAAATTTCATTCGGCTTATCAACCTGCACAACTGCGCAAGTGATATCCGGAGTAACCAATACTTTGGCTAAAAAGTTTGCGGCCATAGTCGTTGCATCGTTCAAATCTTTCAAGAACGGTACAGATTGGTACTCAGGCGCATCGTCAGCCAAACCAAAACGGTATTTGATTCTTTCACGAACTTCCAACATCGTACGCATTTCTCTGAATACGTAGTTAGTTTGTCCTGCATAACCAAGATCACCAATTAAGCTGAAGTTAGCGCGTCCACTACGGAAATTTCTCAAGTAGTAGGTCGCTTCGTATTCATTGATAAAGTTTTGTACGATCTCAGTGTACGAAGTCCCTAAGTCCCAACGTTTGCAGCCAGCATTGATGCCAACATGCTCGTCTGTGCAGTATCCGTATTCTTTCAACTTAAGATCCGGTTGAGCTTTTTGTAAATCAGCCAATGTAGAGCCAATTTTTTTAATTGCTAGTTTACCTTCACCTGCATCTACTTCAACTTCACGAGCATATCCGAATCGTAGAGCTGCTACGTCGTATTTGCCCAATACAGTCAAAGCTTTCAAATCATCGCCGTAATCCATCACAGAACTGAATGGCACTTCGTGATCGATATTATTTGATTTCAATTCGGCCGCAGATAAGAAATTCACTTTATCTTCTGAAGCTTGGAAGTTATGACGAAGTCCAAGGTTGTGTCCCATTTCATGAACTAAAGTCGTCAAATAAACATTCGGAAGAAGAATATCGATAACGTTGTTTTTCTCGTCATCAGGCAATTGTTCCCAAGGTTTAGCATCATCTGGAAATTTTGCTAAAAGTTCTGGGCTCAATGTTCCAAATCCAGATTCAGGTGCCGTCAATGCACAGTTCTTGGCTTGGTGTAAGTAGAGTAGCTGTGACTTTTTATCTGCCCCTACAACCTCTGGATTTATACTGGCAGTGTAGTTTTTCACCATTTTACGGATTTGAGCAATCTTCGCAGTGGGTACAACTGGATTTTTTGATCCAATGATTACCTTGCTCGTAGAACGTACAGTTGCAGGCGCTACCTTTAAAGATGAAAGTTCAGCTAAAGCCGCAAGGGCAGGGGCCGATTTGTTCCCAGCACGCATCAAGTCCATTCTTTGTTTCAATAAATCAGAAGCGACAAAGTTCAATGCACCATTTTTAGCAAGCTTGGCTGCATTTGCCTTTAAGTTCTTTTTCTCGCGAACGATTTGTTCGTAAGCACTTTTAACCATGCCACGTTTAATATTACCCAAAAACATGATCGTGCGGGCCGAAATAATTTCGCCTGTCACTGGATCTTCAGTTTGTGGTCCGTAGCCCAGAATTCCCGAGTTTACTGGATCTTCAACTAAAACGATCATGCTGTTACGAATA
>JANNCH010000074.1:0-9290 GCA_031386315.1 Pseudobdellovibrionaceae bacterium | reverse complement strand
CCACGAAATTATCATGGTCCTTTGTATTTTTACTTAATGCAGGTCTGGACAAGTTTATTTGGTGAAAGCATTGTGGTAATGCGTTCGCTGACCACGCTTTTTTCTTTTGCTGCAGTGGTCTTTTTTATTCGCAGATCTTTTTGGACAGCCGTATTTATTCTTATTAGCCCCGGCCTTATTTTTTACGGACGTAGTGCTATTCATGAAATGCCTTTTGTGTTTTCTCAAATTTTATTTTTTGTCGGTCTTTATGAATATCAAAAAGAGCAGCGACTGAGCTCACTTTGGTGGGCGCTATTGGGCTTTTTGGGCATGGCCTCACTGAAAGAAACTTTCTTAATGACAGGCTTCGCAACTGTTTTGGCCATCAGTTTATGCTTTCCGTGGAAGTCCTTTGTAAAAGACATGTGGGGGCCCATGCGCGTCCCCATTCTTTTTGTTGTGTTGTCATTGGCTCTATTGTTCAGTGGTTTTGCAAAAAATCTAGTTGGTATTTTGGATTTCTTTAGGGCTTTTACTTTTTGGTCAGCCACAGGAATTGAAAGTGGCCATAATAAAAGTTTTTGGTACTGGCTTGAAATGGCTGCTCAGGCAGAGCCACTATTGATTTTTGCGGGCCTCATTGCGATATATGGATTGTTTAACAAAAAATATCGAACGCTCAGTATTTTTTCATTATGTGGATGGCTGTTGTATTCTATTATTCCGTATAAAACCCCGTGGTGCATGATCAGTTGGTCATGGCCATTTTATTATTTGTTGGGTGAGTACTTTAAAGATCTGAAAACTTTCTCGGTGCGTCTACGGATTTCAATTTATAGTGTAACTGTCATTCTAGGCCTTGTTGGAATATACAACATTTGGTCAACAGCATTTCGCACGCCCATCGCTATGGAGCATCCTTTCGTCTATGTGAATTCCAGCTATGATTTCAAGCGTATAGATGATCGAATACAAAATGTATTGCAAGAACGACCTGAGCTCAAAAATGAAATAATACAAGTTTCTATGGATGAAACCTGGCCAATACCTTGGACACTGCACGAGTCCAGGGGCTTGCGCTATGATCGCTTCAATGATTTGATTCATCCTAATGCTCTGATTTATTTTTGTGAACTGGGCGAGTCCATTTTACTAGATAAAGACGTGGCCGCCAACTATATCAGTTTGACCATGCCGTTTCGTCAATTCGGACGTACAGTGCGAATTTGCTTACGCAAAGATGTTTTTAAGGAGCCGCTGTGAAAAAAACAAATCGAATGAACTGTAAATATGTTTTGTCTGCATCCATGCTGTTCGCTTTTTCAACAGCCCATGCAATTAAACTGGATCTTGCGAAAGATATACCTGTCGCACCAAAGTATTCACTGTTCGATTCTACTTCTGATGCAAAATTTAAAACTCTGAGCCCCCTTGCCCAGTTGAAATATTTTGAAGTTCGAAAAAAGACAGATGACTGTAATCGCGTGGCACCTGGTGTTTTTACCAAGAATAAAGATATTCGAGGTTGGGTTGCTTTGAGTTGGCTGCGTTGTAACGGAGGCAAGCCTTCGTCCGTCGTTTTAGACCGAATCGGTAAAGAACCTGATCTGTTCGAACGCGGCCCTTGGAAGCAAAGCTTGTGGTCAACGTGGAGCGAGCAAAGTCTTGCTGCTATTGATATTCAAATAAAGCGAAAATCTGCAACAGTTGAAGCGCGTGTTTTGGTATTGCTTTCATTTTCTGAAAAGCTGACGAAAGAAGATAGATCATATTTGTTTCGCTCTCTGGGTGACATCGCCCAAGGTAAAAAAGATTTTGATCGTGCGCTTTTTTATTTTCAGCAAAGCAATGAACTCAAAGAGACTGCCACCGCCAACGAAAAGATTCGATTCTTAAGAAAAGCGCTGGGTATTACAATCGAAGAAAAAGAAAAGCCTGTTTCGAATGAAGAAAAAGTGACTAGCTCAGAACAGCAGATTGAAGAGCGTGTAACAAATTCGCTAAAATCCGGTGATTCGATTCTTGCCATCAAAGATGCCGTCGAAATTTTGAATACCTATCCCGGCAGTCGTGTCGCTCGACGTTTGAAAGACAAACCGCTTGAAATCTATACAAGCCTTTTAGATCGCAGCAGCACCCCGGCCGAAATGTTAATCAAAGCACAAGAAACCATGAGCGAAGCCGATGCTTCGCGCCTAACAGAGTGGGCACAGTCATTACATAGACGGGCTGACTATAAAGGTTCACTGGTTTTGGCTAATCGCGCTCTTTCAAGTTTGCGGGGCGCAACGCAAGCGACTTCGTTGTTATGGATTGCAGGCCGTTCTGCGCATTTTTTAGGTCTTTATGAAATGGCCATGGGTTATTTTGATGAATTGGTTTTAAAACACCGTGGTTCTGATGAAGCCAGCGAAGCCCTTTTTCGTATGGGGCTGATACAGTACCGACTTAAAAATGATTCGATGGCAGTTGTGTTGTTTAGTAAAGTTATTGACGAAAAAAAAGATCGATATGAATTGTCATCTCGTTATTGGATGTATCGCAGTTTGCAGCGTGATAAAAGCACCCGAGCAGAAATTGTTCGTAATGAATTGATCGACCTTTATCCATTTTCTTATTACGGCATTCGCTTACGCGCAGAAATGAACAATAATAAAGTGAGTTGGATTGGTGCAGATGCAAAAACAGAAACCACCAAGCCCAGTTCAAAAGAAAGTACTCTGGTATATCTAGAGGCCAGTCAGAATGATACCTGGAAAAGATTTTCTGAATTGGTCAAAAGCGGTTGGATTGTAGAGGCTCAAACTGAACTTCAAGATTTTCCAAGACCTCAGAATGTCACATCACAGATTTTGATGGGACGTAAACTTGCCGAGGCCGGTATGTCATCCATTGCTATTCGCTGGGTGAGCGAAGCCATGGATCAAGACAATGGCTTGCGCACGAAAGAAGTTTTAAGTCTGACTTTTCCTGAAAGTTTTAAAGATATCTACGTTAAAGAGGCTGCTCGGAACGAAGTCAGCGAGCGTCTAGTCATGAGCCTAACTCGTCAAGAGAGTGCCTTTAACCCCCGAGCCGTATCTACTTCGAGTGCGATGGGTTTGATGCAGTTGATACCGCCGACGGCTCGAGAAGTTGCACAAAAATTAGGATATAAAAAAATCGAAATACCAGAAGATTTATTTCGTCCCGAAGTGAATATTGCCATGGGGACTTTTTATGTTGCTGACATGTTGAAAACTTTCAAATCAACAGTGCCCTTCGCGCTAGCAGCATACAATGCGGGGCCGACGCGCATGAATATTTGGATTGCATCGCGCGATGATGTGCAGTCGCAGTTAACAAAAGCTTCTTCAAGCCCTGAAGATGAAATTTGGTTCGATGAACTGCCATGGAATGAAACTAGCTTTTATGTAAAGGCCATTCTGAGAAATACTTTGTTGTATCGCTTGATCAACGAAGGGGATTATGACCTCAGTCCAGTGGTCTGGAGTGATTTAGTGAATAAAAAGACAGTCGCACAGTGATGTGAGTGAAAACAGGATTGATAATCTTGGGCGACTCTTGCTATTCTGAGAGTTGTCGGAGGTTTCATGACCAAATACATTTCACTGACCTTGGTACTGTCGCTTTTGGGTGCTTGTGCAGTTCGTCCCACTGAGCCCAATAGTGCGATTCCTGGAACCCCTAGTAATCCGGCTGCGCCAAATACCACAAGCTCTGGAAAGCCTGGAAAAGACATCAATTCATTTCGCTTGGCTGATGACAATGTTCCAAAGATTGTCGATGAAGAGCTCGAGACCATTCCAACGGATATCAATCCCTTAGTTGAAAAGTGGATTGCTTACTTTCAAGGACGTGGCCGTCCACACATGGAAAGATATTTAGCTCGTTCGACTCGTTATGAAAAACTTATGAAAAAAGTTTTGCGTGATAACGGTTTGCCAGACGATTTATTCTATATTGCATTGATCGAATCTGGTTTCACATCCAATGCGCGTAGTCATGCTTCTGCCGTGGGTTACTGGCAGTTTATCCGTGGCACAGGAAAGCGCTATGGACTCGATATCAATGCTTTCGTTGATGAACGTCGTGATCCGGTGTTTGCGACTCAAGCAGCTGCAGAGTATTTCAAAGGTTTGTACAGCGTTTTCGGT
Source organism: Pseudobdellovibrionaceae bacterium (assembly GCA_031386315.1). Lineage (GTDB taxonomy): Bacteria > Bdellovibrionota > Bdellovibrionia > Bdellovibrionales > Bdellovibrionaceae > JANNCH01. The sequence continues at coordinate 5,151 of JANNCH010000074.1, read as the reverse complement.
TCTTGGTATTTGGCAATGGCCTCATACAATGTGGGCGAAAACCGTGTAAAGCGTGAAGTAATGAATCACTACACACGTGACTTTTGGGTATTAGCTGCCAAAAAGAGATTGCCTAAAGAAACCATCAACTATGTCCCTAAATTTATCGCTGCAAAATTGATTGGTAAGGATCCGGTGAAATATGGATTTGATGGTATTGATTATATGCCGCCCATCGAGTTCGATCACATCGCAGTGACTAAACCTGTGAATTTAAGACTGATGGCTGAAAAATTAAGTTTGAATTACGAAGACTTCAAAGCGTTGAATCCTAAATACAAAGGGGAAGTCGCACCACTTGAGGGCACAGAACTGACATTGCGTATTCCGCCGGGAATGAACGAAGCGGCTATAGTTGCAGCCAAAGACAGCGCTATAGATGAAGTTCAGTTCGTAGCAGATGCGGGTGATACTCAAACGTATAAAATACATAGTGGGGATTCACTGTACACTGTTGCACGTAAATACCGCACAACGGTTGCTTATTTGCGTGATATCAATGACCTTCCACGCGGCAAAAAAATGCGTGTCGGCATGCGACTACAAGTTCCAGATCGTACGCCTTTGAAAGAGCGCAAAGGAACTACGGTTGCATCTTCGAGTCAGTCTAAAAAAACAACTACTTCACCTGTCGCAATGGGCACCGCAACTCAAGAGGGTTCAGATCGTGTGTATATCGTGCAATCGGGTGATTCACTGTACACAATTGCTCAGAAATATTCGACCAGCGTCGCTGCTTTGCAAAAGATCAATAACCTAAAACGTGGTCGCTTGCTTAAGGTGGGTGTGAAGATTCGTTTGCCTGCTAGTGCTGAAGAGTCAGCTGATAAAGACGGCGTTAAAAATAGAAGCTCGGTGGATTCTCGCTCATTTCGCCAAGTAGCTTCCACTAAAAAAGTGGCAACTCTAAAAGCAAAAAACAAAAAATCTGTAAAGCCTAAGTTTCATGTCGTGAAAAAAGGCGAGAACCTGGATCGCATCGCTTTGAAGTACAATGTTGATTCAAGTGATTTGAAAATGAAGAACAAAATCAAAAATCCATCGAAATTATTTGTCGGTGCGAAGCTTTTAATTCCATCAGCTATTGCTGAGCAATAAGCCACTCACAGTATTATAATCACATGCCTAAAGCGAAAAAAACGAAACTCTAAGGTTTCGTTTTTTTATTCTATGTGAACTTATAATTGCTTCGAGTTTTGAACCCTTCGCTCTGCCGGCAAAGCCGTTAAAAAAGTGCCTGTGATAAATCGTCCTGATAAATCACAGACTAAGGGGAATGAAACCAATCCATGTATGTATTTAACGTTAGACCTTCCATATGCATCACCTCAAAATTCCTTAGGCGACTCTTATATATCCCTTTGGCATCTGGCTGGCATGGCCCTTTCGAGCTTTAGCCCCTCTAGTTTTGCGCCCCCGCGTTTCCACGAGTTAGCCCTGAGGCAAAGGAAGGACTGTAATCCTAAGAGTTATCCCTAGGAACCTCCTTCACAATGTTTAAGGTTCTCCCAGCTTTCTTTCGAGACGTGCGGGCAACGTCAGTGTAATAATCCTGGTGATGGGTCGTCACTTTGGTGGTTCATCGTGCGAATCGTGAATACGATTTTTCATCTACGTGCTCCTTTTACGCTGCCCCATAGCGATTATTCAACCGTCTATCAGTTGATTTCAGGGCTCTTGGCCTCAACTTTTATAGAATAACTCGACTTAAATCGGGGTTCAATTGCGTCGATTTCGAATCTCAAAACACTTCAAAAATAGCTCAAAAAGTGTTTCAAATTCTCTTTTTGAGTCAAAAAACATTTCGCTCTGAAACATGATTTTTTGCGTCAGTGAGACGGCACGAAGAGTGTAATAAGAATTATGTGATAATTTTGAACCACCTAAAAGCGAGGAAAGCCTGTGAGGTTGAATTTAAAGCGATCTAAAGCATTCACTGCGGTGATCTTTTTGACGGGTGCAGGACTTTTTGCGCCCTCATCGCTCATTGCGCAAACTCATCTCAATCAACGTGCATCGACGCCCACAGTGGATATCTTCGATACCGGAGCCTCACCCGATTGGCGCAAGGATTCTGGATCACTCTATTCAGCTTTTCGCTCGAACAGCCCCCACTTTTGGAATTGGTTGAAAAAAGAATCTTCGACAGCCCTATTTAAACCTGAGGGTATTGTGACAGGCGATCCCCATGTGATGAACCTTGCTGACATTCGTTTGCAAAATGGAAAATTAGGTTTTGGTTTGGTTGATGTGGATGATGCCGGCAATGGATCGTTGCTAGGTGATTATTTGCGTTTTTATATTGGGAACAAGATTTCCCCATATCAAGTGAAAGGCAAAGAGCTTTTTGCTGCTTATGTGCAAGGTATGCGCGGCCAAGAATTACCAAAACCAGCCTACTGGGTTCGAATCCAAAATGTTTCTCAGGCTCAATTTGAAGCCGATCAGTTGAAATACATTCAAGACATGCTTAAAAAAGATGGTGTTAGTTTTAAAAAAGAAGCCGCTGTAAAGCCCATGCAAGAAGCCTCTATCGCCATTCAAAAAGTTTTTGTGGCAGCTCAGAATGATTTTAAAAATGAAATGCAAGGCTACAACATCCTCACCATGGGATTTAAAGTAAAAGAGGGTGGTGGCAGTCAAGATCTTCCACGCTTTGTGTATCTGCTTGAAAAAGATAAAAAGAAATATGTTTGGGAGTTCAAATTGGAAGCAGCCCCTGCGGTTTCACTTTACTCTACGCAGCCCCGTGATGCGGCCACACGCATGAAGCAAGTGGAAGATATTTATCGCCCCTCACAGTCAGCCATGGGGCCCTACAAAATTTTACAAGCGGGCAGTGGAATATTTTTGCTGCGTGAAAAAATTGAAAAATACACGCGTTTCTCGCAAGAAAATAACGAATCGCCTATCGAGGTTCATGAGGCTCAAGAAATGTCTTTGTATATCGCCAATCAAATGGGTCACTGGCAGATTCAACAGTCTGAAGGTGAAGATCTGCTAAAGCTCATCGAGCAAGACAACGAGGCTGTTTTTGAGCACCTTAAAAATCTCAGTAAGGATTACATCCAACTGATGGAACGTGAGCACGGACAAAAATAAATTCGATCTATGGCAAAAGCTCACGAATATTGTTCGCAATGCGCATGAACTCTTGCGCTTCAACACCCGAGCTGTGACTTTCAACAATAGGAATACCGGCTTCGGCCGCCATGCCCACAGAGGGGTTGAAAGGGATTTCACCAATTTTAGGGATCTCTTTTTGTTTTAAATAAGTTTCCAATTCACCCTTCGGGAACATCTGAATTCTTTCGCCGTTCACAGGGTTTAACATATAAGACATATTTTCGACCAAACCTAAGATTTTGACTCCGACACGATTGAACATATCGATGGATTTTTTCACATCGATCAAAGAAATATTTTGCGGAGTGCTCACCACAATAGCACCTGCCACCGGGATTTTTTGCGCGATCGAAAGTTGCACATCACCTGTGCCCGGGGGCAAATCAATCACCAGATAGTCTAGCTCGCCCCAATTGACGTCGCGTAGGAACTGGTCCATCGCCTTGAACAGCATGGGACCTCGCCACACAACCGCGGCGCCTTCTTCAACTAAAAAACCAATGCTCATAAGTTTTATCCCGTAACGAACAATGGGCTCGAGCATATTGTTGTCATTGATATTGGGTTTTTGATTGAGGCTTCCGAGCATGCGGGGAACGCTCGGGCCGTAAATGTCGGCATCCAGCAAACCGACTTTGTTTCTTTTTGAGAGGGCCATTGCCAGATTAGCCGCCACTGTACTTTTGCCGACTCCACCCTTGCCTGAACTTATGGCAATAATGTGTTTCACACCGGGAATGGCTTGCTGTTGGTCAAAGGGGTTAGGGCTGGCCATACGAAGGACTCCTTGAAAAAGCTTAGGTATCCACGGATAATAGAGATTAGATGAATAGCCAAGACTTTTTAATTGTGAACGTTGTTTGCGCGGCTCTTTTCATCCTCTGGTACTGGAGGGGGCGCGAATCAACGATCAAAAAGCCCACCACTCTGAACATGCATGCGCCTGATAGCGCACCGCTCATTATTCCGCCTGAAAATGCGGCAGCCTTGTCGTCGCCTACGTTTACTCGCAACGCCATCGATACATCCGCTGCGGGACTAGCTAGGGCCAAGGTTCTGAATGTGATCTTTAATTACAACGGACACGCCTGGGACGCCTATGAAGTTTTAGGGTTACCCGCAGGATCACAGTTGCGAGAGGTCACTGCGGCCTACCAAGAGGCCCTTAAAAGAACAGACCCTGCGTCGCATCCTTTCCTAGAAACCGCCTATAAGTCGATCCTGTACCGTTTTTAATATATAAAATTCATAGTTCCATTCAATCTTTTGGAAATCCCACAAAGTCCTTCAAAGATCTGGTAAAATCGTGTGAATCAAATAATTCAACTAGGAGCATTTATGCTAAAGTCGACCTGTATGCTTTTCGCGACCCTTGCCATTGTGAACCCTGCTCTTGCAGCTAAAAAAAGTCCTTTGCTCAATGAAAAAGATTGCGCAGCTCGTATCGATGCAGATCTTCAAAAAATCTATGAGAAAGATCAATACGGTTATAAAGGCGGCGGCTACCTGACTAAAGTTGTTTCTACAGGTGTTGGTCACTCGATCATTAACTTCATGACCCCAGGAATGGGCAGTGATGCTGAAGACGAAGTTGTAGTGACAAATGTTGATTGCAAAGTTTTGAGCAAAACAACTATTTGGACTGACTAGATTTAAATTGAAATAATGATTTGAAATGAAAAAAGCGAGATCGATGATCTCGCTTTTTTTTGATTTGAAGAGGGCGCGGAATTCCGCTGATAACGACTCAAGCCTCGACGCGCATTATTTTGAAATTTTATTGAACAACTTTAGATACTGACCATAGCCTTCTTTTTCTAAATCCTTCACAGCGACAAATCGCAAAGATGAAGAATTGGTGCAAAAGCGTTTGCCATCGGGGCCAGGACCGTCATCAAAAACGTGGCCGATATGTGAATCACCATGCTTACTGCGAATTTCAGTTCGCTCGGCAAACATTTTACGATCTGTTTTGGTTTTCACATT
>JANNCH010000067.1:0-5119 GCA_031386315.1 Pseudobdellovibrionaceae bacterium | reverse complement strand
AATTCGTAGCCCTGTGTGAGGGCATTGCAGATATAGATCCGCAAGATTCAAAAATCCGTGGGGACAAACTGAATATTTTAATTCATCCAGATTTTCCAGATCAACAGGTATTGGCGCAAAAACGTTTGGCTCATTTCGCTGACAAATCAGCAGTGCAGTTTCATAAAATTCCGTTCGGAGATATTTGGTTACGTGATACGGCTCCATTGTTTTTGAAAAATGGCAAAGACGAGATTCAAGCTTTGCAAATGAGCTTCAATAGCTGGGGAAATAAATACGACCTTCCATATGACCCAGAAGTAGCTGCCGCTATTGCTAAGGCCAGTGGTTTTGCGACCCAAAAAACACCTTGGATTTCAGAAGGCGGTTCACTTGAGTTTGATGGCGAAGGCACTTGTCTGACGTCAGAGCAGTGCTTGCTGGCAGACAATCGCAATCCCGACATGAGCATCACTGAAATCGAAAATGTCATCTGCGAAAGCTTCGGCGTTGAAAAAATTATTTGGGTAACGGATGGTTTGCTCAACGATCATACTGATGGACATATTGATACAATCGTGCGCTATGCGGCGCCGGGTGTGGTTTTAGTGATGGCTACTGAAGATAAAAAAGATCCTAACTATGCGATCCTAAAAAATCTTCACGCTGAACTTTCTGAATTAGAAGATGCGCGCGGACGCAAACTTCAAATTGGTTTGGTCCCGTCACCGGGTGCCGTGCTCACTGATGATGGTGAAGTGATGCCAGCAAGCTATTTGAACTTCTACATCAGTAATTCTACCGTAGTTGTTCCAATATATGGACAACCCCACGACGAAGCTGCGGTAAAGGCCATTGCTAAATACTTCCCCAATCATCGCACCATAGGTCGTTCGGCTTTGGCTATATTAGCAGGCGGCGGTGCTTTCCATTGTATCACTCAACAACAACCTCGCCTTTCGAAATAGTATATAAATAGGAGTCGTAATTTATGACAAATACATCCAACACAGTTAAAGTCGCAGCCCTGCAAGCCGCTTTTGGTACAGACACCGCTGCCAATATAAAAACCATCACGGACTTAGTACGTAAAGCTGCCAAAGAGGGCGCACAAATTATTCTTCCACCTGAGTTGTTTGAAAATATTTATTTCTGCACCTATGAAAAAGATGAGTACTTTGATTTGGCAAAGCCGGTGGAAGCTCATCCAACGATTGCACACTTCCAAAAGCTTGCCGCAGAACTAGGTGTCGTGATTCCAGTTTCTTTTTTTGAACGTCACAACCAAAACTACTACAACAGCTTAGCCATGGTGGATGCCGATGGAAAAGTCCTCGGAGTCTATCGTAAATCCCATATTCCAGATGGACCAGGTTACGAAGAAAAATATTATTTCACCCCCGGCGATACGGGCTTCAAGGTTTGGAACACTCGCTTTGGTAAAATCGGTGTCGGCATTTGCTGGGATCAGTGGTTTCCAGAGTGCGCTCGCTCGATGATGCTTTTAGGAGCTGATTTGTTGTTCTACCCAACTGCAATCGGAACAGAACCTGAAGAGCCAGGTTTAGACACAAAAGATCCATGGCAGCGTGCGATGATCGGCCATGCTGTATCTAATATTGTACCGGTGATTGCGGCCAATCGTATCGGTCAAGAGCCCCGCCAAGAATTCTACGGTCACTCGTTCATTGCAGATCATCGTGGTAATAAAGTGGCAGAGCTTGGACGCAACGAAGTCGGTGTGATCAGTGCTAGCTTTGATTTAGATCAAATCCGTCGCAATCGCGCGGCCTTTGGCTTTTTTCGCGATCGACGCACGGATCTTTACATCAGTAAATAGCTGTATAAAATGTGAGGGCTATAATATGAGTGCACTAAAAATTAATTTGCACATCAAAAAACGGAAAGCCCTACGATTAAGCTATCCATTCATGCACGATGGCAGTCAGTGTAAGGCTCGCCACGAGTATCCAAAGTGTGACCCCTTGCAAAAGTGGCTTGATTCCTACACTGCGAATGGCTTCTTTTGTTAAATTTGTTCCAATTAAAAAAAGTGTTAAAACCAAAACACGCTTAGCAATTTCATTCACTACATGCCCTGCCGGTTGTAGCACAGGAACCCAAGTGACAAGTGCCGCTGTCACTAAAAAACCTAAGATAAACCAAGGACGTTTTGGTTTATCAGTATTCACATCACTTTGTTTACCCCGATTAAACCAATATCCAAACATCAATGTCATCGGCACGATCCACAGTGCACGTGCTAGCTTTACGGTCGTGCCGACTTCTAAGGCTTTCGCACCATAGTGCATGCTTGCACCGACGACTGAGCTAGTATCGTGAATCGCTAGCGCTGCCCAGAGCCCGAATTGTGTTTGACTCAGCTGAAAGTGCTCACCAATAATTGGAAAAATAAATAAAGCGAGAGCATTTAGTAAAAAAACAACACCTAGAGAAATTGAAATTTCATGGGGTTTTGCACGAATAGTGGGGGCGATGGCCGCGATGGCACTGCCACCACAAATGGCTGTGCCCACAGAAACCAAAGCCGAAGTGTTGCGTTCTACTTTTAAAAATTTACCGATTAGAAATCCTAGTAATAAAGTACTGCTAATGCCCATGACGGTGTAGCCAACTCCATGAAGGCCAACAACGCCGACGACACCTAGATTCATGCCGGCGCCTAAGCCGACAACGGACCAGCTCAATAAAGTAGAAGTTAGTTTTTTTGTATGAGCAATATAAGGATTACCGAAAATCACGGCCACAATGATGCCTACGATCAATGCCACTGCAGACGATATATATGGTGTCAGGCATAAAAGACCTATAATTGGAATTAGATATATAGAAACTGATTTCTGTGCTTGTTCCATAGTGTTTCCTTTTGTAAATGCTAGAATAAGCAAAGGGCATTAACAATGAATACTTCGAATAAATCTGGATCACTCGAAAGATTAGCTTCATCAGTAACAAATTGGGCTTAGCGCTGCGTATTTAGGTTTAAGTTCGTCTGCAGCACAATTACAAGCCAATGCAGATAGCATTCCAAAATCACTATTACCAATCACAGGTGTTATCCCTTAGCTGGACTTTCATAGAATACATCCAAACCTTTGGCTGGAAGAATATGCGTAAAATTCGCTTCTTCTAGACTGTCAATTTTTTGTCAAATGCCGATCAGCATATGAGTCCAAAGGAAGGATCAGCAATGCTGAAGACATTCATTAAAGAACATAAAGTACATGCAAGCATCCTTTTGGGTGTTGTATTGAGTGTTGCCTTGGCGCTTGTGACTCATCTATCAAACAAGCTCACTACAATTGAAAAAAAGCAGGTCCTCGGCTTTATTGACAGTACTGGCGAAAATATTCAGCGTAAATCATTGGATGATAAAGAATTTAAAAATATATCAGAGGTGTCAAATCTCTATCACCAGGACCAAATCGTGGTTGGTATAGATTCTAAGTCTAAGCTGCGACTTCCCTCTGGCGAGTTCTGGTTGGATCCAGGAACAGCTGTCACAGTTGTTATGGATTTCAATGAAAAATCGTCGGATCCAAAGAATCCACCGCGTATTCGCTTACAACTTGTGCAAGGCGAGCTCAGTTTTCATCGCAAAATATCTGATCCAGTTCTTGCTGCTACCCAGGGTGAAGTCGTAGTACAAATAGCAGAGGACACTTTGATCGCTGTTAGCACATACGCCAACATAGCGATTAAAAAAGAAGCAAGTGGCGAATACATGGTCGTAGATGCTGATGCGCCTGTTGTCGGGCATGTCTATACATATAGTAAACCTGATAATAATCTTTCAATCGCACAGATTCATCTTTTTCCACATGAATTACCGGCATCATTGGCCGAAGCACAAGTGGATTCAGCGACCGAGGTTATTGTACCTAAGAAAATCCGCAAAAAATCCTCTAAAAAACCTCGTGTCCTTGCAAGTACAGATGCTGCAATTAGCATGAGCCCGCCGGCACCAGAATCAAATGGTGGTCGTTGGGATATTTCGCCATATTATTCAATGTCTTTGTTGGGTGCGCTGGACAACGCAACTGGTACAAATTCTAAGTTGAGCACACAGTACAATATTGGCATTCGATTGAAATACATTACAGAGTGGAGCGATTCATTTAAAACTTTCATGAGCGTAAAGCTTGGAATGGTAAACTTTGAAAAGCCAACTGAAAACACCAAGGCGATTCAGGATGCCAGTAAATTTATGTCTGGAATCGGTTTGGGTACAAATCATAAATTAAGCGAAAAGCTCAATCTGCAATTAAGTGCCGATTATCAAAAAGAACTTTTCTTACAAGGTGTTTCTACGCAAATCGTAGCTGTGGACGCAATCAACATCCCTTCAATTGGAATGAAAGCTTCCTACGATATGTACCAACACAAAATGATGACTCTTGGCTTAGCCGGGGAAATGAGTGGTAAATTCGGAGCCAGTGGTGGTTCTTATGATGTCAATTTCGGAACAGAATTTGGCGGATCCATGTACTTCCGTGAAAAAAATGCTTCAGGTACTTCAAAGTTTCAAACAGAGCTGAGTCTGCTGCATCGTCAGCAAAACACAAGCATTGCGAAGCAAAGTGAAACTAGTGTCTTGCTGGGTATGCGCTTTTTCTTTCCGTCATCTGAACAAGAAAAATAACACAAGAAATAATATCTGCGGTAGTAAGAAAAGTCTTTCTTGCCCACTAAAATCAAAGTAAATTCATACAATCGTCATTTTAAAGCTGGTTCGGCTGCCAATGAATCTAGGTTTTGTGAGTGGTCACATATTAAAGCATATAGCTGCAGCTATGGCGATTTACAATGTTTTGCCATTCTCATCAAAACCGAAAGAAATATTTTAACGAAATTTAATTATTCGCTGTATGCGTGCCCATAGCAAAGAATGCTTTTTATATGGAATTTTTTGTGAACCATAAATGCTTTTATGGCCTGAAAAATAATAACTTATAAAGCAAGCAACCAATGCATAAGGTGCAATATCGAACCCGAATATCTCAATCGCCATCGCTGCGCATGCCAGTGGTGTATTCGCGGCCCCAGCAAAGACCGCCGCAAAACCCAAAGCCGCCAGCAGTTGAAAAGAAATGGGAATCCAAATAGCTAAACCGGCACC
>JANNCH010000054.1:0-2695 GCA_031386315.1 Pseudobdellovibrionaceae bacterium | reverse complement strand
GGCAATTTGTGCGAATTGCAAAGCTTTTCGATCTTTTTTGTCTCTCTCAAATGCGGTGGCTAAAAAAAAGTTTGCTAAAGCATCATTTGGGTATTGCTTTTGCATTGCTTGGGCGCGGGTAATTGCTTGTTTTGGCGTTGCTTCAACGATAGCTTTTTCAACTTCGAGTGAATGCTTTACATAGTTTTGGTCAAGTTGCTTTCTTAAACTCGCGCTCATATTTAGTGTGTTTATAAAGTCAGTTTGATTGGCCATGTTCATACTTCTATTTTGATTTTGGTGGGCACTTCTAACATGTTTTGTCCGGGGACTACGCAGAAATTGATAATTCTGGATATTCAAAATTTGCAGCTTTAAGGGCAGCGAAGAGTGGGCCTAAATGTTTCTCATAGTTTTTCCAGCGGTAAACAGAAGTGGTGTAGATGGGGTTTCGCACTTGATGGGTGCTGAAAGTTTTGACCATTGATTGTTTTTCAAAAAACTTCATACAATTTTCATCCCAGGGCAGGTCAAGGAATTTTAAAACTTCACGAACTGTTTCTTCGGGCTTTGAGACCAATTTCTCATACTGCAAATCAAAAATCCGATCGGGAAAACATTCACGCCAATGGGCCATGATATCCTCTTTCGCGAGGTAGGCTTCGACGTAATGTTCTTGGTCGTAACTGTATTCATGGCTTTCGGGTAAATTGTTTTGAAATGACGAAATGAACGAATCTGCTGGATGCCGTTGCGTGTGAATAAATTTTGCATTGGAAAAACATAACGCCGAAAATCCAAGAGTGAAATAATGCGATGGGAATTTATCGATAACATGCCGTGCAGTTGGACCAGCTATTCTCTCGAGCAAACTTAGAATTTCGTCACCCCGTTTTTTTAGCTCCCCCGCTTTGGCCGCGGTTACGATTTTCGCAACATGATTTTCTTGGTTATGCATTACTCTGAACGTAGACTCGAATCTGTGTTCGCGGCCTAGCTCGCCTATCCCGGCACAGAGGGGGTGCGCGGCCAAGACTTGCTCTGCTAATGTTGTGCCAGAGCGCGGCATTCCGATGATGTATATTGGTCTCTTCGATTCATTGGCGAATGCTTTGGTTTCCGAAAAGAGCTGTTTTGTGTAGAATGACGCGAAACTACTGGCAATTTGGCGCTCAACTGATTTATCGCGCTTTTTAATTTTCAGTGACCGTGATTGGGACCATAGAGAGAATGCATCATCGTAGCTTTGTGCATTTTCATACATGGCACCTAACGAGAGCAATAATTCGGAGCGCAATTTTTCGTCGATTGTTTTATCTACAAGGGCCTCTCTCACTTGGAAAGCCATTTCGCTATCAGGCTGATATTTCCGAAGGCGGCTTCGGCGCTCTAATGACTTCAAAGCATTTCCGGGAAATTCACCAAACTTAACCAATGCATTTTCGGCTTGGTCGAAAAGATTCATTGAACCTAAACAAACCGCATAGTCAAAACTTAAACTGGCTTTCATTTCTGCCGTCTCATTTAAAGTCAGTGCAATTTCATAATGTTTTTTCGCGTCCGATCCACGATTGATCGCATAGAGAAAATCGCCAATGGCCCACTGCACAGCAATGCTATCTGGTTTTTCATGCATTGCTCGATAGAATAATGGGCCAGCATATTCAAAAAGTTTTAAATCGACATAGAGGCGACCGAGAACCACAATATATTCAAAATTATTTGGTTGGCCACGATGAGAAGCTTGGGCGTGCGGCAAAGCCAAGTTTAGGTTTTCGTTGTTAATGAACGCCCTAGCCAACAGAAAGTTGGCAAGCGGATCATTTGGGTATGCAAATTGAAAAGCTTGTGCAGAAGCCAGTGACTTTTTGAGAGTTGCACTAATAAGATCTCGGGACGCCACTTTGCTTAACTTTGAATAATTTGGTTCAAGAGTTTTTTTCAAGATATGACTCATACAAATGGCTCTTGTTTGTGGTGGCATCTGCATTGTTGATACAACACTTGTACATTATAATACGAGCATAAATGCTAAAAAAAACGGCCCGCCGAAGCGGGCCGTTCGTTAGACGATAGTCAGCTAATATTAGAAGCTGAAAATTGTCACGAGAGCAGCGTTTGTTGCTGTGTCGTCAGCATCAGAACCATAATCAGCTTCCAAGCCCAATGTGAGCTGTGAAACTGGAGTGTAGTAGATGCCTAAGCCGAAAGCAGTCCAATCGCCATCTGTGTTAGCAGCTTGGGTGTTCCACTTGTGTGAAGCGCCCAATTCAACACGCGCTGCTTCGCTGAGGTTCAGCTTAGCAAATACGCTTGCCTTGGTGTAGTCATCGGTTGTGCTTGAGCCTGAACCCATGCCAGCAGCGGCAGAGATTGTGCCCATATCAGCCAGTGCGAAGTGAGCACCTGCGTTTACAGTCCAACGATCTTCAGGGTCAAAGCCCTGAGTGTTTTGAACGCCAGCGTTCAATTCAACACCGAAGCTGTCTCCAGAGAACTTCAATTCACCAGCAACGCCGAAGTTTGAATCTGTGTCGTCGCTAAGACCATCTTCAAGAGCAATCGCAGCAGCGATTGGACCAGAAGCATAGCTCAAACGGATTTGAGCAATGTCACCAAGGCCGTAACCGCCATTGGCATCGCCACCAGCGAAGTTTGCTGAAGCTTGGCCATCAAAACCTTCGCCGTTGCCAGAGAGTGAACCATCACGCCCTGC
>JANNCH010000021.1:0-2547 GCA_031386315.1 Pseudobdellovibrionaceae bacterium | reverse complement strand
GATTTTGTCCCACTTGACCCAGTATAATCGGTCCGGCCAGCTTGAGCTGTAGCTTGGACTCTTTTGCAAATGAGAATTCTTTAGACAGAGAGTACTTCCTTGATTTCTGGAAAGGCCTCTCGCATACGTACTTCGATGCCGTCTTTTAGAGTGGCTGTTGAACTCGGGCAACCAGCGCAGGCACCACGCATGTGGATATACAAAACATTGTCTTCATACTTGCTGAAAACAATATCGCCACCGTCAAGAGCCACCACTGGGCGAATCTCTTTGTTAAGCACAGCTTTGATTTTTTTAACTATTTCAGAATCGTTCACATCGTCGTCAGGGGATTGAATCATCTGTACAACAACGGGTTCATTTTGTTCGATATGGTCATTGATCAAATTTGCCAAGGGGTTTGCGAGGATTTCCCAATCCACCCAATCTTGCTTGGTGACCGTAATAAAGTCAGTGCCGACATAAACAGAGCTAGTCCATGGAAAACCAAATATTTTACTGGCAAGCGGTGAGCGTTCTGCATCCTGGGGGTTTTCACAGTTAAAACCTTCAGATGCCACATTTTGATGCAACAAGAACTTCATTGTGGAAGGATTAGGAGTTTTTTCGAAAGTAACTTTTTGCATATGAACCTCGTGATTATCTATTATCCCATGAAAAGGCTTTCTGCCAAGCGTGTTATTGTGAGAGACGATCTTGATTTACTCACCCAATGTGACTAGGTTGGAGGCTCCTATTAATCCCCAAGGAGCACATATAATGACACCAAGAGTTAGAGAGATCTTAAGCTGGTACGGAGCCGACAACCCAGGAACACTCACAAACCTAGCCCGTATCATGAATCACGGTCGCCTTGCAGGTACAGGTAAAATGGTTATTTTGCCTGTGGATCAAGGTTTCGAACATGGACCGGCAAGATCTTTCGCAAAAAATCCAGATGGATTCGATCCTGCATACCACATTGAGCTTGCGATTGAATCAGGTTGCAATGCGTATGCTGCTCCACTTGGTGCTTTGGAATTAGTAGCTCGTGATTACGCGGGTGAAATTCCATTGATTTTAAAAATCAATAACTCTGAAACTTTATACAGTGATAAAAGTCCGATCTCGGCTTTGACTTCACATATTGACGACGCTGTTCGTTTGGGCTGTGTGGGTATTGGTTTCACAATTTACCCAGGATCTAGCAATCGCAAACAAATGTACGAAGAGATCGCAGTTGCTGCGAGCGAAGCAAAACGCCAAGGTCTTGTGGTTGTTATTTGGGCTTACGCTCGTGGTGAACAGCTTTCTAAAGAAGGCGAAACGGGCATTGATGTTATTGCATACTCTGCACACATCGCGGCTCAATTGGGAGCACACATTATCAAAGTAAAGCCACCGAGCGCACATCTCGAGCAACCTATTGCGGCAAAAACTTATCAAGAGGCTGGCATCAAGGTTGGAACAATGGCAGAGCGTATTCGCCATGTTGTTCAGTCATGCTTCAATGGTAAACGCATCGTGATTTTCTCGGGTGGCGACGCTAAAGGCACAGACGAACTTTTGAAAGAAGTGGGCGAACTTGCACAGGGCGGGGGCTTTGGTTCAATTATGGGCCGCAATGCTTTCCAACGTCCTAAAGCAGAGTCTATCAAATTACTTCACGACGTCATGGACGCTTTCGCAGGGAAGAAACTAAAATAATGTCTATTCAGGAAAATCCACTCCGAGCTGAGAAACGTAAAAAATTGCATGCTCTTCGCGAGAAGGGCATCAATCCATATCCGTATAGCTTTGAAGGTCGTACGCACATTGCCGAGATCATTGAAAAACATGCGGCTCATTTAACCACGGGCGAAAAAAAGCCAGAGGCCATTTACCGCGTGGCAGGTCGCTTGATGACTTTGCGTGCAATGGGCAAAGCCAGTTTTTTCAACGTTCAAGATCAGTCTGGTTCTGTGCAGTTCTACATTAAAAATGAAGAGCTTTCAGAGCAAGACCGCATTGCTTTTGAATTGATCGATTTGGGCGATATCGTGGGTGTTGAAGGTTACGCTTTCAAAACTCAAAAGGGTGAGTTTTCTTTGCACGTAAAAAAATTCGAAATTTTGACAAAGTCCATTGAGCCTTTGCCAGAAAAATTTCACGGTTTGTCGGATCAGGAACAAAAATATCGCCAGCGCTATCTTGATCTCATCACCAATGAAGAAACGCGCAAAGTTTTCATCACGCGTTCGAAAATCGTTCAAGGTATTCGAGAATTTTTGGTTACGCGCGGCTATTTGGAAGTCGAAACGCCGATGATGCATCCGATCCCCGGCGGCGCGGCCGCACGGCCGTTTAAAACCCATCACAACGCGTTGGACATGGAGCTTTATCTGCGCATCGCGCCGGAGTTATATCTAAAGCACCTGGTGGTCGGCGGCATGGAAAAAGTATTCGAGATCAATCGTAATTTCCGTAATGAAGGTATTTCGACGCGCCACAATCCGGAATTCACGATGCTGGAATTTTACGAAGCCTATCGCGACTATCGTTATCTGATGGATTTGACGGAAACCATGT
>JANNCH010000002.1:0-4768 GCA_031386315.1 Pseudobdellovibrionaceae bacterium | reverse complement strand
CTAAAATCGTTCTGAGCCTATTGTCCAATTCTTTTTGCAAGCTATTTGACAAAACTCATGACAGCTTAGCAACTTTGCCTCTTCTATAGACATATACATAGATGACGAAAAGCAAATGCACAGCTACGAAGCCTGATACATACTCTATCCCACCGGCACCGAAGCCATAGGAATGGAGCCCTGCGCCAAGAACGAAATTCACTCCATACCAAGCCATGATAACAAGAGAGAAGGTCACGATAGCACAGGCGATCATTCCAAAATCTTTAACCAAACCACCCAATCGCGCATGTAAAACGGCTAAATATCCCAGCAAAGCAATCAAAGCCCAAGTTTCTTTCGGATCCCAGCCCCAAAAACGTCCCCAAGAATAATCGGCCCAAATTCCGCCCAAAATAATTCCCGGAGCCAAAAACATCACACCGATTTGCATCGAGCGATAAATTGCAGTCACCAAGGCACGGATTTTTTCACGATTTTTTTCTTCACCGCGCAGGTAATAAATCAAACCAAGATCACCCAAACCAAACGCCAAGAAAAAGGCCGCGTAGCTGATAGTGATTGTCATTACGTGGATCGTCAGCCAATAATTACTGCGCAAAACAGGTTCGAGCGGCTGCAGACTTGGATCCAAAACCACCGGCGCCATATCGGCAACGATCAAACAAACAAGTCCCACCAAAGAGCCCGCTAACAAAATAAAACGAAATTTATAAATTTTCTCTAAGATCACAGAGAACAAAATCGTACCCCATGAAACCCACACAACGGTTTCATACATATTTGTCACCGGTGGACGCCCCATCAAATAGGTGCGCAAACCGAAACCATAGGTATGAATTAAAAATCCAAGGATCATCAAAAACCAAGCAGGCTTCATCAATTGATCTTTATTAAGAGTCCAAACCAGCAACAACAAAATAGATGCTAATAAATAGACAATGTATGCCCAACGAAACGGATGGAAGTCATTGTAGTGAACTTCTGTATTGATATGTGTATCCACGGAATAAGCTGCAACATTGTTTGCTTTGGCAACTTCACGAAACTGGCCGACTGCTGTATCCAAATCACTGCCAGCCTTATCAAGGTCTGCGCTATTTGCACCCTGGGCAACGACCCCAATCAGAGCTACAAATTTTTTGGTCAACTCTAAGAAAGAAGCTTGCTGCGCTTCATTGAAGTCGGCCACCGAAATCCAACCATCACCTTCAACAGGCGGAATAAGCTTCAACATACGTCCCGAAGCAACCTCACTGAATACAAAAAACTGATTTTCAAGACGCTGCAAAGCTTGAAAGTAAGGGTTTAACTTTTCTTTGGTCTCGCGCTTTGACTGAAGCTCTTGGCGCAACAAAGTAAAGCGATCAGTCCCAAAAAGTTCGTCGCTCGAGAAGTAACGTTGATCTTTACTTAAATTTAAAGCTTCTAAAACTTGAAAGTTACGAACTTCAAAAATCTTTCGTGATTGCCAAGCCGATGGCGAAAGCATCCAGGTTAAAATAATCTCGTGGGCCTTGCGACCTTCGTATTTTGTTTTACCGTAAACTACTTCAAGTGTTTCTCGAGAAAAACTATCAAAGGGCTTGATACGACCGGCATCTTGGATCGGCAAGTAACGTATGGCCTCACCCGTTTTGGCTTCTGCCTGAAGCCCCAAACTTAGAAAAGACAATGAAAGAATCAGAAGAGTTATTCGTCGCATGATTGTCATTTGGATTGTTCCTTTTTCTTAAGCGCTAAAAAATCCATGCGCTTAAAGTAAAACAAAAATATAATTCCCAAGGTCATTACAAGAGATCCTAAATACTTTAAAAAACGACCCGGATCTTGATTCACAGAAAACACCGAAGCCACGGGCTTGCCATTTTCTTCTTGAAAGCTGGCTTGATAAAATGTCAGCCCCTTCCATTTCAGTGGCTCGTTCATCGAAATTTCGGTCTCGCCAAAATCAGGAACAGCGACTTGGCTTTTATAGGCCATCGCACGAGTGGTCCCCTGATAGCGATCCACGGTGAATTCTTTGAGTCTTAACGGAAATCCAATATCAATACGACGATTGGCATAGGTCAAAAGATAGACGCCTTTATCGGTGAATAGCTTCAACATGTCATTCATTAAAAGCCATTGCTCTTTGCCATTAAATACAACTTTCACCGCTGAAGTTGTCAGAGGGGTCGGATGTTCGAGCGGCTGCAAATCCCAGTCTTCCATTGCGTGCGGCAGATACCGAAGAACACGAAACTGAATCCCCATCCAGCCGGGCTCAAAACTTCCACCCTCTTTAACCACACCTGTTTTGAATGGCTTCTCACTATCCTTATGAAAGACGGTATACTTCAATTGGTCTTTGCCTTGCGGTGTTAGATAAATTTCGTTGGCACCACTGCCCTTTGGCGGAGTAATCCCTAGATAAACCTGCGCAGGTCCAAAATTTTGCACAGCCAGCTGATTGGGTTTACGCTGTACTAACCATTGCACTTCATTCACATTTGAATTTTGCACTTGAAAGCGCAACCCTGCACCGGTTTTGGTGCTTTCACTCGCGACCACTCGACGTGAAGGCACAACATATTTTGCATAATCAACAATTTTAATCTCGCCTTCAAAGGCCGGTATCGTCAGCGGATTTTTCTCTGTCGGAGGCTGTAAAAAGAAATCCACTTCTTTCTCAAGAACCTTCGAGTAACGGTCGCCATCGAATGAACTGTAAACAACAAGATCGGTATTTGCGACTTGAACCATATTGTTTTCTTCACCAATGCCGACTCGCATAGAGCCATCTAAGCCATATTGCATGGTCAATACAGAGCCCGCAAGAATCATCAAAATACCAATATGTGCAAATATAAATGAAATATGACGACGCTTCCATGGCAAACGATCCACCATCACGGCAATCAGATTGATCGCCAAAAAACCCATGATTCCATACATCCAAACGGTGTCGTAAACGAGTTTTTTCGCAGCATAGGCATCATACTTTGCCTCAACAAAGGTACCTATCGCAGTCAAAAGACCGATCGACAAAATAACGACTACTGCCAACTTCAAAGATGCTAAGGGCTTAAATATTTTTTTCATCAAGGTCTTATTATTAAAACAATCGATCAGAGGGGGCCAGTCTTTATCCGAAATGATGCCATGCGCGGTCATATCGTCGACGACTAGCAGATGTGATAGGACTTTTTGTTTCAATCTGTTTTTGATGGGAATATCCGCAGAATCCACCTATCCTGCTAAGGAATGATTCAACCCATCTGTCCACACTGCCAAGTCGATTTAGAAAGACGCACGAATAAAGGCATCTTTCAGTATTTCTGCGCGCGCTGCCAAGGCTTTAATATGCCTATGGGAAGTTTGCGCAAAGTTTTGCCGGCGAATGAAGTAGAAAAAATTTGGTCCATAGGTAAAACCGCACCGACAAGCCAACTGCTTTGTTCACACTGTCGTCAAAAAATGAAAGTTGTGGCCGGCGCACCCAATGGTGTTGAAATTGATTTTTGCGAACGATGCCATCTTGTTTGGCTAGACACGGGTGAACTGACGACCCTTCACAAAACAAATTCAGAGGTTAAACCTGATACTAAAACAGCGACACCTAATGATGAATCAAAACTCGAATTCGGTCGCTTGCTCTTTCAGATGCAGCAAGAAAAAGACAGCTTTTTAAGTTCACTGAGGATCGAGCAAACCTCTCTGGATTTCAAAGATTCTTGGAAATACTTTATAAGCGTACTCGGAATGCCTGTCGAAGAAGAAAAAGATTTTTTCAAGTCAACACCATGGGCGACACGGATATTGATCTTTCTTTGCACGTTCGTCAGCCTTTGGAGTTTCAAGCATTTAGACACTGCCATTGCAAACTTTAGCTTTTTTAACAATCTCAAATTCCCCGAAAATATTCTGCGCGTTTTTAGTGCCTCTTTTATTCATGTACACTATTTACATCTTATAGTGAATATGTACGCACTATGGATTTTTGGTGACACTGCTGAAGGCCACGTCGGCAAAAAGAAATTTATACTAATCTATGCACTGTCGACCATTGTTGGTTATTTATTTTTCGCACTTTGGAACCCTACTGCGCATCCCATTGTTGGCGCAAGCGCAGGTATTGCGGGCCTCACAGCTTTTTATATTTTTAGTTTTCCACATCGTCGTTTTGTTGTTTTTTGGTTCTTTCGTTGGCTCTCGATCCCAGGGCTGCTGCTTGGATCCGTCTATTATTTCTTTCAAATCATCCATGCGATGCTTGAAATTTCAAAACAAGGAAACGGCATTTCTTATCTATCCCACTTGGGTGGCGGCTTGGTCGGATTGTTTTTCGGTTGGTACTGGTCTGATCGTCGAGAGACCAGGGACTAAGATGTCACAAAGCCACCTCTATCCACCTTCTTACTCAATTTGGCTAAGCGAGCGACTCAAAGGGACGTTGATCGAAACCCAAGCCACCTGTGATAAGTGCGCCATGGTTCACCCCACAGGTTTAACTAGACATCCCGGCCCTTTTAAAAATGAACTCAAGTGTTGCACTTACTTTCCGTTCGTACCGAATTTCAGCTTGGGCGGAATGATTTTAGAAAAAGACTCTGCCATTGATTTGCGTTTAAAAATTGCAGAAGCCCAAGGTCTCTTGTTACCCCTCGGACTTTTTCCGACGCCGGAACGCTCTCAAAGCATGAAAGAAAATCGCTCTGAGGGCTTTGGACAAAGAACAGAATTGCTCTGTCCATTTTTTAACTCACTCACACTCGGATGCTCGGCC
>JANNCH010000664.1:0-3892 GCA_031386315.1 Pseudobdellovibrionaceae bacterium | reverse complement strand
AAAATTTAAACGCGCTCTTATAATCGCAGGCGGCAGTGTCACACCTGCAGTGGGTTTAGGCATTGTCGAAGCCATGCGCGAACAAGGCCGAGCTCCTGACTTGATTATCACGACCTGTGGCTCGTCATTGGCTTCTATGCTGATGAATTCATACGGCTCGCCTAAAAATGCTTTGAATGCGGCAAAGTCTGAGGACTTTTACCACATCATGCAAAATTTAAAAGTGGCTACACCGAATGCTGTGAATATGATTCGCAAATTTCGCCATATGGAAAACAATCAAGACTACATTCCACAGGTCTACAACAGCCCGCTCTTGAGTTTTCCAGAGCATTTCAAAGGCTGGATCCCGAATACAAAACTAAGTTCTGAAAAATCAGGGCCACGTTTTATTATTCAAGCATCTAAAGCTTTGTTTTCACCAGAGCAAGTAGGACAACGTCGCACAAGTCACCTCTATCAACAAGTGTACTTCACAGATAGTGATACAGCAGAGGCACTCGAAGGCGTTACTTCACCGGTTCGTCGTCTTTATCCCAATGCCTATGTCCGTCGTGATGTAAAGGTGATCACAAATGTGGGTGCAGACCAAGCTGCGCGTGCGGGTATTTCAGATCCTCTGTTGTTAAATCCTGCTAAAATCAATGGCGAATATTATTTCACAGGTGCTGTTGATATCATTCCGCTAGAACTTGCCCATCAACTTGCGGATGAGGTCGTTTCAACATATCCACAGGCTTTGTATGAAGAATATGAAGACCTCGTGATTCGTACTAATTTTGGTTTCAAGCAAAGCGATCGCGTATTGAGAGCCATTCAAGATAAAAATGTGCGTTGGATTGATATGACGAACTTAGACAATGTAAATCTTGAACCGGACCGCAGAATTTTGCGTTTTGTAAGTCGTATTCCTGAAAGTTTGGGACAATTCCAAACTTCAATGAACGAGCAATTTACATTTGGTTATGCACGCGCCAAAGAGGCCGTGAAAGCGCGAAGCAATATTTCTCACTTGCGCACACCCATCAATCCTAAATTGGCCCAGGCCTTTACCTGTGAGAATGCCAACGTATGGATGACCCGTATAAATAAATGGTGCACAAGCGATTCTCAGTTTGGCTGCGATAGACAAAGAAATGGAACATGCTCACCGATTCGCTAACTGCAGATTTGCAACGCATTTTAAACCTTTCGCAACTGAGTATTCACTTGCGTGAAGAATGGTCCAGTGCTCAAAGCGCTGGACGCGTACAAATACGTCAGTATATTTTCGATACGATCGAAGCGAATGACTGTTTTTTAGACACAGACAAAGTGCCCAGCTTAGCCCAAGGCAGTCTGTCGATTTCGCATGATAAAATGCTCGGTGGCTTTGTACATACCACAGACAATTGCTCACTTGGTTTTGATATTGAAATCAACGAGCGTTTGAACGAAAAAAATGTACGACGTTTTGCGAGTGAAGAAGAATTTTTATGTGCCCCTAGTGCTAGTACTCTATGGACGGCGAAAGAAGCAGCGTACAAGGCATTACCTTTTACACAACAACCCACTGTCATAGGGGAAATAGAGCTTACGAACTGGAAGAACATTGATAAAAACTGGTCTCTGTGTCAAATTGGCAGCGTTCAAAAAAGACCGGTTCATGGATACACAGTGGCGGTTTACAAAGGCGAAAAGCAAACTCTGGCTGTCGTCAAAGGCCCACCACAACAAGGAACGGGAAAGTAATATGCGTTGGCTTTTAATCGATCGAATTTTAGAATGTGAACCCGGCGTAACAGCTGTGGGCCAAAAAACGTTTCCACGTTCAGATATGATTTTTATGGATCACTTTCCAGGATTTCCAATTGTACCCGGAGTTCTACAAATTGAAATGATCGCTCAAATGGCTGGTAAATGCATAGCGATGTCACAACCTGGAATTTTGCCAGTTCTAGGCACTGTAAAGAGTGCGAAGTTCTATCGCAATATCAATCCCGGTGATGTTTGTCGTATTGAGGCGCGTGTTTTAAAAATCGCAAAAAGCTATGCCATTGCTGAAGGTGATGTCTTTGTAGATGGTCAAAAAATGTCGTCTGCACAAATTTTATTCGGCCAAGTCGATCGTGCGAAATTGAACTCAAACGACTTCGATGCCGTTACCCAAGACTTTTTGAAAAGAAAAAAAGAAAAAGAGGAAGCTTCACTTTGAGTCAAATTATCTGGAAAAAGACATTGCTGCCGGATCTCAGCTCTGCAAGTACAAACTTGCAAGATGAATCCTATCGCGACCAAGTTGCGAACGTACGTCTATTTCCGGTGGCCTCACAGGAAATCACTATCCCCGATCCTAAAGCTTTTCGCTCGATGAGTCGCGCTTCGATCTTTCTTTCTCATCTGGCTATGCAGGCACAGGAAGAGCTTAGTCGTTTTACTTCGCAGTCCCCGTTTTCTGTGGGCATCTACTGTGCTGTTGAAAATGGACCCATTGATGCGCCATCCACAGTTAAAATTTTAGCACAAAATGACTCTGCAGGATTTGGCGATTACTATCGAAAATTTCGCAATCCAAAAATGTATCTGAAACAACTTCCGAATTTAGTGCCGGCCCAAATGGGGATTTCATTGGGACTCCAGGGCACAATGAATGTTTACACTCACTCGACAGTTGCAAGCATTCAAGCCTTAGAGCAAGCAGAGTGGGATTTAAAAACAAAAAGCATACAGGCGGCCTTTGTTTGTTCAGCCCATGCCTTTGATGACTTTATGGTTATTAAAAGAACTCGCCATTTTGACGAGCGCTGTATCAATGAGGGTGCCGCCGCTGCTTTATTGGTCGACAATGGTCAATTCACGGATTGGCAGCAAAAAATCCCGAATGATGCACAAAATACTTTTGGAATTTCTAATCAATTAATGAATTTATTAAAAGGAGATACCCTATGAACCCTGAACTTTTACAGAACATCGAAAAAGCCATCCGCGATGTGGTGAACAACCAAACTTTAGCAGTGAAAGCCGAGAGCACGCTGACTTCAGATTTAGGTCTTGAAAGCATCGATTTGTTGGATGTGAGCTCTGAACTTGAAAACACACTTGGGAAAGAAATCGATTTCAAATCTGTTGCTCAATACAGCTCTCAAAAAAATGGCAAAGCTGTTGATATGAAAAGCATGCGCGTGCAGGATTTGATGGATTATATCCAAGCTCACTAGGAATTTATGAATCAAGAAGTTGTCGTCACCGCATATGGTATCGTTTCTCCGATTGGTTTGAATACAAATCAATTTGAAGAAAATCTATTCGCTGGAAAATCCGGTGTCCGCTCTATTCGCGGCACCGTGGTTCCAGAGAATTTCCCGGTCCCCTATGCGGCAATCATCGATCGCAAGACCCTACCGCCATCGAAACTTTATAGTGACGACACTTCTAAAATTTTGAAATCTTGGCTCATGACCGAGGAAGTTGTGAGTCAGGCCATTGCAGGTCTTGATCCACAACATGGCTTTGATGCCATTGTCTATGGAACGGCCGACGGCGTTTCGTACGAAATTGTCGAAGAGATTTTAAAAGACTCTTTGCCAAAGGATTTTGATTATCTCAAAACTTGCTCTGAATCTTCTGCCGTTGTTGTTAATGAAGTTTTAAAAGCAGCGCAGTTTAAAGCTGTTCCTGCGGCTTCTATCATTAGCGTAAATAGCGCCTGCGCCAGTGGCAATCAGACCATTGGCATTGCCTATCAAGGTCTTCGCAGTGGTCGTTGGCAGCGCTGTCTTGTGTGCGGCGTCGATGCCCGTTGCGAGCCCAGTAATTTTCTTAATTTCTTTTTATTGGGTGCTCTTACTGTAGCAGATGTTGCACCCGAAACAGCCAGTCGACCATTTGCAAAAGATCGCAGTGGCTTTGTGCG
>JANNCH010000637.1:0-4847 GCA_031386315.1 Pseudobdellovibrionaceae bacterium | reverse complement strand
ATGAAGATTTAAAAAAGAATGCCTCAGACAACAACAAGCCTTCTGATGACCCTATTGATGACTCACCTGAGGCAGAACAAATAAAAATTAGTCGGAACCTCAACTTAGGATCTGAGAAAAAAATTACTATACTCGAAAAAGGAAGTATGGAATCTCTAGAGTTAAGCATTCGCAAATCTAAACTAAAAACTGTAGAACTGAAAGATGAAAAAATATCCAATGTTTCATGCATAGTGATCGAGTCATCCAAATTCAGCGGCTACTTGATCACTGCCATGGCCAAAACAATCGTTATCGATGAAAACTTCTTAAATCTAGTTAAAATACGCTTGTTTGCCTTTTTAAGAGCGAATGGCGAGGAATTCAACGAAAATGATTCTCTCAATTTGAAATTACAAGAAGTCGATTTTGAAGAGTGGGCATTGAATGAAGCTGAATTTCTAAAAAAATCAGTCCACGATGGAAATGAAGTCGCAATGGCCTTCTTCCCCACTCTCATTAAAAATACGCTTCTTGAACAGTCCGCACACATATCGATGATGAAGATATCTCTGACGGACTTGAAAGAAGACACCATTGTTGAATTTGATCTTTATATTCATTTAGAAAGAAATAACAAATACCTTTTATATACGCCTGAAAAAAGTATTCTTTTCGGTGAACAGATAAAGCGACTGCAAGAAAAAGGGGTCACACATCTGCACCTGCGAGTTGAATCCTCAGAGAGTCTCAAAAAATACAATGCTCAAAATTATTTGAACGATAAAATCAAATCATTCAATTCAAAAAAATAACTTGTTAATTTCATGCAGCCAAAGCACTCGCTGCTGCGGGAAGCCCAGCAGCAGCCTTTAGACCATTGTGGTTGATCTCACTCTGTCTAGTTTAGCGGCTCTCCGCGAAGGATCACTTCGACCGCGTTATCTTGAATCTTGTATTCAGTTGAATCTAAAAATCTCATCAAGTCTTTTCTGTGCAATGATACTTTTGTTATTTTTGATCCCGAAGGTAAATTCGTTTGATACTACCGTCCCGATACAATAATTTTGAATTATCCATGCAGCACCTTATTTAAAAGTTTTCTAACATCACTCTAGTATCCATATGAAAATTATGAGTCCAACATATCAGGTGTAGAAAATTCAGACCGCCCATAGCCGGTTTTCAGCTTTAACCCAGTGATTTTTTCCCATTTAGACAGTCTGCCCGCTTTCCCCTTGCAGATTGCCTCCAGGACCGGCTATTTACACGCTATGCAAACTCAAAATTTGAAGCGTCCTGAACTACTGCTCCCCGTCGGTACCAAAGATATGGCCTTAGCAGCCATTCACAATGGGGCCGATGCTATCTTTATGGGGGTCCCAGGCTTCAATGCCCGCGGCCGCAGTCACGATTTTCAAATCGAAGAGGTCAAAGACATCATCGATACCTGCCACTTGCATGGCGTGAAAGTGAATTTAGCTTTTAATATTTTGATCTTTCAAAACGAGATCCAAGGTGCCGTTGAAGTTTTAGAAAAAATCCTACCATTAAAGCCCGACGCTTTTATTGTACAAGATTTAGGCTTGGTAAGACTGATTCGCCAAATGGCCCCTGAACAACGAGTCCATGCCTCGACCCAAATGAGTGTCACCAATGCTGAAGCCATTCAGTGGGTAGACGACTTAGGTATTCAGCGCTTTGTTCTGGCCCGCGAAAACTCGCTCAAAGAAATCCACGCGATCAAACAAAACACTACCAAAGAAATTGAAGTCTTTGTTCACGGTGCTTTGTGCGTAAGCTATTCAGGTCAGTGTTTTACTTCAGAAGGTATTGGTGGACGCTCTGCCAATCGCGGTCAATGTGCCCAGAGTTGTCGCTACACCTACGAGATGCATGTCGACGGTGAAAAGAAAGACCTTCAAGGAAAGTCTTTCTTAGTGTCTCCGCAGGATCTTTGCGGAATCAATGAAATCCCAAGTCTTATGGAAGCAGGCGTGGATTGTTTTAAAATCGAAGGACGCTTAAAAACCCCTGAGTATGTGGCAACCGCGGCCCGCAGTTTCGATGAAGCGATCACGGCTGCCCAAGCAGGCCAGAGCCTTTCCACGCCGGTGCTAATGAAGAAGCAAATGGCCTCGGCATTCTCGCGCGGCTTCTATCCAGGTTGGTTCCATGGGGTCAATCATCAAGAGTTGGTCGAGGGCACATTTAGTTCTCACCGCGGTTTTGAGTTTGGTAAAATTCTGCGCGTGAATGAAAATTCGCTCGAAGTGGATCTCAATGATGCGACTATTTTGCAAGGCCTCAAGGCTGATTTTATAAAAGCCGGTGATGGTATTCTTTGGGTTTATAAAGATCGCAATGGACAAAGCGTTGAAAAAGGTGGCTTCGTATTTGCGGTGAAGTCTTTGTCGCCTCGCCGTTTTGAACTTGAGCTTTCAAGAGACATCGCAATGGATGGCCAATATGTGGGCGCTCGCATTTTTTATAACCATGATAAAGATCTCAAAAAAGATGTCACTCAGAGTGTCGAAGACAAACAAAGAAAAAAACGTCTGCCCGTTTTCATTCGTGCTGAGGCCTCATTGGACCAACCACTCAAAGTTGAATACACCGATGGCAAATACACGGTTCGTGCCTCTTCAGAAAACGTCTGCGAGCCTGCTAAAAACAAAGGTCTCAATGCCGCTGATATCAAAGAAGAACTTTTTTCTTTGATGGGCAGTCCGTTCCGTGGCGAAAGTTTCGAGTGCCAGCTCGATACGACGACGCCGTTATTCCTACCCAACCGTCAAATCAAAGAATTGCGCCAACAACTTGTTAAAGAGCTCACAGAGCTTCGCATTCAAAATGGAGTAACCCCATCGATCCCTGCACAAGCACAAGTGATGGAGTGGGCCGCGAGCAAAAAAGTAGCCGCTCAAAAAGGCACGGGCTTAAAACTGAATCTTTTACTACGAGACAAGGGACAAGTCGAAGACGTTGCTAACGCGGTCAGAGCAGGACATTTGCAGGCGCCTGGAATCAATCTAACTATTTTAGATTTTGAATTTGGTTTGGATTTTGAGTCCAGCTTAAATGCCTTGCGTGCCCAGGGCCTAAAGGTCGGCATCGCCACCACCCGCATCTTAAAACCGAATGAGCACCGCAATGTGAAGCATCTCTTGAACTTAAAGCCTGACGCTATTCTGGCGCGAAATTTAGGGGCGGTTCAATATTTACAAACCAATAACTACCAAGGCCAAATCTTGGGCGACTTTAGCTTGAATGTGGCTAATCACTTAACGGCTCAATACCTGCTCGACAAAGGTATCACGAGTGTTTGTTTGGGTTATGATTTAAACCATTTGCAAGTCAGTGAATTAATTCGTGCAGGGTCTGCAGAACGCTTTGAAGTGACTGCCTATCAGTATATGCCCAGCTTTCATATGGAACACTGTGTGTTCGCAGCTTTCTTAAGCAAGGGTACAAGCTTTAAAGATTGCGGCAGACCTTGCGAAAAGCATGATGTGAAATTAAAAGATCAGTACGGTAACTGGCACCAGATCAAACCCGATCAAGAATGCCGTAATACAATGTACAATGGCACTTCACAGTCCGCTGCTCGCTACGTCAAGGGCTGGGAAGCCGACGGTCTTGGCTTCATTCGCTATGAAGCTTTGAAAGAAAAAGGCAGTGAACTTATTAATAAAATTCAAGCACACTTGGATTTTATTAGCGGCAAGAAAGAACTAGCCTCTTTGATTCAAGATCTGGGTGACGTAGAAAGCTACGGTCTTTCAGAAAGCCACTTTCAGAGAGAAAAAGAATATCAAAGTCGAAAAAAATAATCGTTAGGTTTTGAATTCAAAGTCGGTTGCATTAGGGGTATTGAGATTTCAAATACTTTTCATACTCTCGCAAGACGGACGTCATCACTCCGTTTAAGAGTGCCTCGAACTGAGGATCTTTTTCTGATGTTGAATCTACTCCAGATCCAAGCTTCACGAAATCCGCTAGAATTCGTCCTTCACGGGCCGCATTGTGAAATGGCAACCCTTGTGCTTGTTTGATCTTCCAGATTTCAAAAGTTAAATCACGACGACGCACTAGCAAGGTGTGCAGCTCTTTATGAACCTGATCTATTTCTTTGCGAAGACTATCGATGGTATTCAAAATAAATCCCCTGGCTGGTTAAGAATCCAAACGAAAGAGGGCAAACTTCAAATAGCGTAACTCTTCCATAGCCAAGGGATACGGATGATCCACGGGCTGCCCGCCCATAAACACCAACGTGGCCTTCTTGCGTGCACGTGAAAAAGACTCTTGGCATATTTCCATGAACTCTTTTGTCGAAATATGGCTCGAACAAGAGCTAGCAGCAAAGTAGCCTTCGTTATTCACAAGCTTGATTGAATTTGAGAAAACTTTGGTGTAGGCGGCTTTGGCCTGCTCGACTGATTTTTCATTCGGTGCAAAGCTTGGTGGATCGGTGATGACTAGATCATATCGTTTCTTTTCAGTATTCAATTGTTCTAGGTAGGCAAAGGCATCCGTCGCCACATCGTGGTGCACAGTCTGAAGATTGTTAATTGAAAAATTTCGCTCGACCGCAAGGATAGCCACTTTGGCGATGTCCACACTGGTCACTTCTTTAGCGCCACCCTTTGCAGCAAAAATTGAAAAACCACCGGTGTAACTGAAAAGGTTCAAAACTGTTTTATCTTTTGCAAAGTATTGAACCAGTTTTCGGTTGTCGCGTTGATCAAGAAAAAAACCTGTCTTAGCAGCATCACGAATATTAGAGGCGAATAAAACACCGTTCTCTAAAAACTGTACTTCGGGGGTTAGTGTACCTATGATATTCGCACCTTTTTCATCGGCGT
>JANNCH010000636.1:0-3184 GCA_031386315.1 Pseudobdellovibrionaceae bacterium | reverse complement strand
CGCTTTGTTTGCACAATTAAATTTCAAGGCGAAACAGACTTTAAAACAATGGAACGCTTCGAAAAAGAATTGGGTGCACAGGTGACTCACCTTTTTCACAATAAACACGAAGTCACAGCGATTATTCGCTAACAAAACCAGTGATAGCTCGACTAAGGTTATACTCAGACAAACTAGCAAATGAGAATAGATTACCTATGAATTTTCGGCTATTCTTAATATCGTGGAATCTCAATCATTTACTAAAATCAGTAAAAGCGAAGATCGGAACAAACTGATCATAGATCTTGCCACTGCAGGTGGCGAAATTCTTTGCAAAGGCCAAGCTGATACCATTTATAAATTAAAGGCTGCAAGATTTTCTAATCAACGGCTGTATTGCATACAGCAACCTGATTCAAGCAAACTCACTATCACTCACGAAGTCATGATCTCTAGCTTTATGCTGGGCGGTGATAAATATTTTTTTCAGGCCGAAGCACAGTACGATGACGGCGAGGTTTTCTTTATGACTGCTTTTGACTTATTTCATCTGCAAAGACGCCAAAATTACCGGGTTAAAATTCCTGAATCTTACAACGCCACCATGAGTATTGAAGAAATCAATGGCCAAGCAGTTAAGTTGAAAGCTCAACTTTATGATATAAGCAGTGGCGGCTGTCGTATGGTTTACGAAAGTGGTAAAATAATTTTAAAAATGGATGATTTCATGAAAACCCGGGTCATCATCGGCCGCAAAGACCCCATGGAAATAAGTGCAATGGTTCGCCATATTGCACCCGACCCCTTAAATAAAAAGGCCCATGTTTTGGGCCTTGAATTCAAACCTTTGAGTCCAAATATGGAATCACGATTATTTGCAATAACGATGGACCTGCACCGCGAGCTATTTTCAACGCTCCTTAAGTGATTACTCGCCACTTTCCAGTGGAGTCACCGGCTTTTTGTTGATGTCTTGATATTCTTGTTCGACATTTTTTTGCAAATTCTTTTTATCGACTTCTACTTTTTTCTTTTGATCGTTCAATGCTTTTTTATTTTCTTCAAATCGCTTTGTATAATCGCGATGCTTCTGATTGAACTCATTGGTTTTTTCACGAGCATAATCATCAAAATCTTTGCGCTTATCTCGGATTCCTGTCTCGAACTCATCCCGCTTTTCTTTTTGATCAGAATAGAAATCTTTGCGCTTAGTATCTAGATTAGAAAAAAATTCACGACGGTTTTCAGGACTTGTCTTTGTTCGCGCAAAGCCTTCACGGGCCTGTTGCAGCTGTTTCGTGAATTCTTCGCGAGCCTTGAGCTGTTGTTTTGAAAACTCTTCGCGCTTTTTGTTCATATCCTTTTGAAAAACTTCGCGCTTTTTGTTGAGAACCGAACTGAATTTACCACGCACCTCGGCCGGTGGACGCGATATATCACCCATCATTTCATCCATGAACGCTTTTTCATCATTTTCTTTTTTCTTAGCATCTGGCACTTCTTGGCGGATTTTATCGAAAGCTTCACGGTCGGCCTTCAACGAATATTTATCATCGACCTGGGCTTGCGCTAAACTAGTCAGAAAAAGACAAACAAAGAATGCAGACCAAAGTCTATGTGCAGACATTACAACCTCCAATAAAGTGTCATTTTGAGAATAATTGGACTCGAAAAAAAATACAACAGGGCCGATAGGATAATCATGCTTTATGGAAGAAGATCACACCGACCACAACAAAAAGCCCACTCTGCACAGTCTCAAAAGTATGTGCTCAACAAAGCCTTTCAGTATAAATACTCTTGGTATTTGGTGACGGCTGTTGCAGGCGCCACTTTGATGTTTCTTTTGCCGACTTACTATTTTGTTTCTCAAAATTACCAAATTTTTTCAAGCCTTGCCTATGACACTGCCCCTAGCTTGGTTAACCACCTGGACCGCGAACTCACATGGCTTAAATGCTTTATGTTCGTAAGTTTTTTCGTGATTTCAGGGATCAGCATGTATCTTTGCATGCGTATGACCAAAAACTTAATCAATCCCCTGATTTTGATGGAAAAGCATATGCGCCAGCTGATGTTGGGTCAGTGGCATATTGCAGACTATAAAATGGATGAAGACGATGATTTCCGTGATCTGTCTATGACCTATGATTATTTTTATCGTGCACTCAGAGCCAATACCGAAATTGAGCTCAAATTAATTGAAAAGCTTTCGATAGACCCGCAGAATCGCGAGGCCTATGCCGCCTGGAAAAATTTAATGGATATCAAACGCACTCGCTTAGGTATGACCGATGCACCTATCGTCCACGACGCAAAGAAGAGCGAACTTCAGAATCTGCGTCACGTTTCTTAATCGCCTCGCGCTTATCGTGGGACTTTTTACCTTTTACCAAACCGATTTCTAATTTAGCACGCCCCTCTTTGAAATAAATTTTCAGCGGGACGCAGGTATAACCCTTTTCACGAAGGGCCCCATAGATCTCGTCCAGCTCATTGCGATTCAACAACAGCTTACGCAGTCTTTCGGGCGTGTGATTATTATAACTGCTCGATTTGTAAACCGAGATATGGGCATTCTGCAAAAAAGCCTCATCCCCTACAAACGAAATATAGGCATCTTTAAGTTGAACATCTTTTGCACGCAAAGCTTTCACTTCACTGCCAAATAGAACCAACCCTGCTTCAAATGTTTCAACCACGGTGTAATCAAAACGTGCTTTTTTATTTTCTTGAATGATTAATATGCTCATTCTTCAAATCCAAATTTTAAATAAAGTTTAACAAAATGATCGGGGCTTAGTTCTTCGGCGCGGGCCGTCTCTTTGAAACCCAGCTCTAAAATCCATTGAATCAAATCAGCTTCAGCCACATTCTTTTGATGGCATAAATCCTTGAGGTTTTTTTTCAAAAGTTTTCGTCTTTGCGCAAAGGCGGCTTTCGCAAAATTTAAAAAACTTTTACGTCTTTTAAAGGGGACTTCTTTGCGAGTAAATGCCAGCACACGGCTCGCAACACGAGGTGGTGGATCAAAATCTCGCGGGCCGGCATCGGTGACGGTTTTCACTTCCCAAAAAGTTTGCGCGATGACTGTCAGTAAGCCATAGGCATCAGTCTGAGCAGCCGCACGAATTCTTTGTGCCACTTCTTTTTGAAACATCAGCACCATATTATCAGGGCCTTCGGCTTCAATTGAACGCTC
>JANNCH010000402.1:0-3043 GCA_031386315.1 Pseudobdellovibrionaceae bacterium | reverse complement strand
AGCACGGAGTTTTTGTATTACCCAAGTCAAAAGTGGGCCGTTTTGATGGGCGCTGATTTTTTAGGTGTTGAAGACGAAAATTATCGTCCGACAGGTTTTTTAAACGAATTTCGTGCCAATGATCGCGTCTATGGAGGCATGACCTATGTTTTCTAAATTTCAAATTAAATTTCAAATTAAAATAGTCACGTCCGCTCTGTTAACATTACTGTATACAAGCAGCGTGCTCATCAGTGGTTGTAATATTAAGACGGGTGAAGAGCCTCCGCCGCCTAAGGCACAGGTTTTTGATGGTACAAAGTGCTTAAGTCGAATAACCCCCTATTTGTCTGATTTTATCGAAGGTAAAACCACAGATGCTCAGGTATCTGAAACTTGGACTTGTTTCAGCACAGCCCTTGATAAATTTCGCAAATATGTGCGTGGCAGTTCAGAGGATCGTTATAGCTCACAAGAACTCGCAACTTTTCTGCAAGATAACTTTTTAGATAGTACAGATGGCAAGACTCGTATCATCACGCCCACATTGCAAAACGAATTCATGAAGCTGAAACAAATGTTTGTCGGTGGCAGTCGCGAGTTCTTGACGATGGATGATTTGGACCGCGCCATTAACTTGTTGGATTCATTTCGTCAACTGGCCTTGGGAATCAACCCCTACATGAAGATTTTAGCCTTGAACTGGACGGCTGATTCTAAAAGCAAAATCGATGACAATATTCAATATTTTGAAAAAGCAAATGATGCGATTCAAGTATTTGCCAAGGATTTATCTGCGTTGATTCAGAAAAACCACCAGGGCTATACGTTGATGGATTTTGTGGTTTTATGTCGAGAGATGAGCGATATCAGTGATACACCTTGGGCTTCGGTTGCACGTATCGAAAAGTATATGCCTGTGGTGCAAAAAATTAAAAAGGCAATCTCGGGCGGGCTTGAAACCACCGTAGCTTCGAATGAGTGGCGCAGTTTTCTATTGATGAGCGCCCGTGGTTATGTGCAGTTTTTGCGCTATCATTATTTTATTAGTGCTCCTCAAACAGAAGAACGTACAACTCGCTTAACTTACATTGCTCGCACAGTAGAAGACGGCTTCTCGATTTTTCAAGATTTAGTGAAAGAAAAACCAAGCGGAGTGGTCACGCGTGAAGAAATTGCAGACCTTTTAAACACCCTATCAAAAGCGTGGCCAGATTTTAAAACATCGGATCGTTTGGTTTTGGAAGTAATGAAGGTCAAAAATCTTTTGATTGGTGGCAGTCTTGATTCATTTACCACAGATGATTTTGCCAGTGCTGGGCTGAAAGTGGGGCGTTTGAAGGGCTTGATTGAAAAGTCGCTCCCTTATTTTAAAGTCTATGGTGGCGAATGGAAGCCCGAGGCCATCAGTCAGCAAGAAGCCCAAAGCTTTTTTCAATTGGCACAACAAAATCTAGCAGCTGTGTTGTTTGAATTAGGTACTTTGTTTGAAGGCAATTATGATATTCAAAATGTGAACACTTTGGTCAATGAGTTGGTCACTTTGTATCCATCTATTAATGAAAATCGGCAGACTGATCTTGATGAGATGGTTAAAAAAATGACACCCATCGTGGCGTCTGCGAAAAACATGGCTTTCAATGATGACAGCAGTGTTCTTAAAAAAGTTCAGTGGCCTGGATTTTTACGTTCTGCTGCAAACGCATATTCTATCTACCTTTATTCTGATTACTTCATGAATAAACTGGATTTGGATTCTAGTAAGGGACTGCGCCGATTCGGCAGTGTCGTAGATCAGTCCATAGCATTGCTTCGCGAGATGATGGGCCTCAATGCTAATAAAAAATTTGGACTAGAAGCCATCAACGATTTGACGAAAAAAATGGCCCGCGCAGATTTGTTGCCAGAAAATATAGATTCTGAAGTTATGCGTATTGGGATGAGCATACTGGTCAATCGTGTGCTTTTGGATCCGGAGTTGCGCTTAAGAGGCAAATACCCGTCGGCTTTAAACAATGCTTCGCTAGACGTTTTAAATTTCGAATTTAAAGTGTGGCTGAACCAAGAGCTGTTTTTTACAGGTCTTTCAGAGGACTCGTATTCATTGAGTTCTATGCAACGTATATTTGAAAAGAAATACGATGAATCTGAACTTTCAAAAGAGCTCAATACGGGTTTAAAAGAAATGATCATGGCCCTAGACACGAGTGTTCCGATGACGGTGACTTCAAAAGGATATTTAGTTATCTCGGGCAAGCAGTCTCAGCGATATGATCGCAACAGTTTGTCGCAGCTCAATTTGAATCGCACGCTATCGCGTATTTTGATTCGCTCTTACGCTAACGACAGTAAACGTATAACGAACTACAAGGGTATCATGCTTTCAGAAGCCCAGCGCGCTTTCAAAGAGCTACGTCCCATAGTTGTTCGTATGGATATTGTAGATCCAGAGACAACTACTTTTGCTGACTCTCGCTTTCAAGAGGCCAACATTTTCGCGCCGTCGGCAAACGGGGATTCATATCTTTCTTTTAAAGAGGGGACCGAACTTATCGGTATGATCTGGTCGGCTGTGCGTTTGAATCAGTCATTAGCAAAAGAACTTAAAAATGATTGTCTTGGTGGTCACAGTTTTAAAAGTGATACCTTGGTGAGTGTTTCGTGTGTCACACAAGTTTATGCTAAAGAAATGCCAGCGATTGCTAGGTCTTCACTGCCTGAACATGCAAAGTACATGAATGCTATTGGCTCAGATGTTTGGAATACTTATTTGAACAGTGTTTTAAAATCTGCGGGCTATGTACCGAACTCCAGTGGCAAAGTAAAAATGCGCGATGTCGGATTAGCTATTCATGTGATTCAGTATATCGAAATGATGTTTGCGAAATTTGATAGAGATAATAATTATTTTATCAATACTCAAGAGGCCTTGACAGCGTTTCCGATCTTCCGTGATTTGATCAAAGAATTTGCAGAGGGTGCTGTTGGTGATGAAGATTTAGATTCGGTATTCACCTACATTTTACGTTACGGTAAGCCCCCCGAGACATCATATGAAAAATTG
>JANNCH010000595.1:0-3236 GCA_031386315.1 Pseudobdellovibrionaceae bacterium | reverse complement strand
ATTTTGCAACAGGTGCGCATGCAGGCGATAATTGTCACTTCTATGTACGTTGGATTGTTAGTTTTTGTTTGTTTGAACTTCGGATTCTTCA
Organism: Pseudobdellovibrionaceae bacterium; assembly: GCA_031386315.1. Classification (GTDB taxonomy): domain Bacteria; phylum Bdellovibrionota; class Bdellovibrionia; order Bdellovibrionales; family Bdellovibrionaceae; genus JANNCH01. The sequence continues at coordinate 3,145 of JANNCH010000595.1, read as the reverse complement.
AAAATTTACATCTGATCATCTTTACAGCGCTGCTTTTTATTGCTGGTCTCTTCTGGATATTCTCTGTTGGAAGGAATATGAAATGGAAAACATAGCACCGCCTCTGCAATTGCTATTGTGTGTGAAGCGAAGTCTTGAAAAAGGTCAGACTGTTCGCCAAGGCACTGTGATTTTTTTGAAACAAATGGGGAGTGAGTTCACAGATGTTGTGGCGAGGTGGCATTCATTGCAGTTACAAGGTCTACCAACAACAGAACTATTAAAGAATATTTCATCTATGCATCGCAAAGTGCTATTACAAATTATGGAACGCGGAATCAAAGGCGAGTCCATATACAATCACCTTTGCCAGCTTGAGAACGAAATAATCGAGGCCTGTAACGATGAAATATCACAGAAACTTGCTCGGCTTCCCTTTTTATTGCTAATTCCGCTGTTGTTGATGCAGTTTCCTGCCATTTTGATGCTTCTTTTTGGACCCTTGATGCAAAATTTTTTTCACTCTTTTGGAAGCGGGTGATAGAGTTATACAAAACATGGAGGCCATATGGCGCGAGTACATTCCAAAAAGGAAGTGGACCCACAGGCTCTTGAGAAGATGGTTGATGAACTTATGAAAGATCATCCGAATAAATCACTTCTTAAGAAGTTGTCCGCACAATTGGGAATCCCTTATTCTGGGGACTCCATGACTCAAATCAATACAGTGCTACACTCTGTGAGTGCAGCTTCGCTTCGTAAGGAGCTAGAAAGATAATTCATGCATCACGTATATGACTCGATCCTTGATCTTGTTGGCGACACACCGGTCATCAAACTTCAAAAAGTAACAAAAGGTTCGCCGCATACATTTTATGCTAAGATCGAATATTTTAATCCTGGTGGCAGCGTTAAAGACCGCATCGCATTGGCTCTGATTGAAGGTGCTGAAAATCGCGGAGAATTAAAACAGGGTGGTACTATTATTGAGGCAACATCTGGAAATACAGGCTTGGGTCTGGCATTTGTAGCTGCTGTTAAAGGTTATAAGTGCATTTTTGTGATGCCAGATAAAATTAGTGAAGAAAAACGCGCTATTTTACGTGCCTATGGAGCGCGTGTAGTGATCACGCCGACCGCCGTTGCTCCAGAAGATCCAAGAAGTTACATTTCTGTTGCTGAAGCACTCGTTAGAAATACAGAAAACTGCTTTTATTCGAATCAATATCACAATCCAGACAATGTTAAATGTCATTACGATCATACAGGTCCAGAAATTTGGGTGCAAATGGATGGAAAAATTGATGTGTTCGCTGGCGGAGCCGGAACAGGTGGCACAATTTCAGGTGTAGGCCGTTATTTAAAAGAAAAAAATCCAAATGTTAAGATTGTATGCCCAGATCCGGTGGGAAGTATTTTGCACGATCTTTTTTATCACAAAAAAGTCATTGATCCGCCGGCTCCATATAAAGTGGAAGGCGTGGGCGAGGACATGTTGCCAGAAAATACCCATCTACATGTGATGGATGCCTTTGTTCGCGTGTCAGACCAAGAATCTTTTGCGATGACCCGTCGGTTGATTTCAGAAGAAGCACTTTGTGTAGGTCCTTCGAGCGCAATGGCACTAGTCGGAGCAATGAAATACGCTGAAACCCTGAAGACACCATCTAATATATTGGTGATGTTTCCAGACAGTGGTCGTGCTTACCTGAGCAAAGCCTTCAATAATGATTGGATGGTTGAAAACGGTTTCATGGATAAAGCAGAAGGCGCTAAGGCATTTGCTAAAATCATCACTGGCGAAGAAGCTGTCGCTGGATTTAAGAAATAGAACGGAAAAATTCAAATGAAAAATGAAAACAAAGAATTAGGTTTTTCAACCCGTGCCATTCATGCGGGACAACAACCAGACCCCACGACCGGTGCAATCATGACGCCGGTTTATTTGACCTCAACATTTGTACAAGAATCACCTGGTGTTCACAAAGGTTGGGAATACTCTCGTTCACATAATCCCACTCGCAAAGCCTATGAAGATTGTATGGCCTCATTAGAAAGTGGAAAGTTCGGTTTTGCGTTTGCATCGGGATGTGCCGCGACGACAACTATTTTGCATATTTTAAAACAAGGCGATCATGTCATTGCCGGCGATGATATGTATGGTGGCACTTTTCGTTTGTTTGAACGCGTTTTAAAAAACAACGGGATTGAGTTTAGTTATATCGATCTGATGAAGCCTGAAAATTTCGATAAAGCGGTAAAGCCGAACACAAAGCTTGTTTGGTTAGAAACGCCGACGAATCCAACCTTGAAACTAGTAGATATTAAAAAAATATCTGCATCAGCTAAGTCAAAAAACATTATTTCAGTCGTGGATAATACTTTTATGAGTCCCTACTTTCAAAGACCCCTAGAGTTGGGGGCGGACATAGTAGTTCACTCGGCGACAAAATATATTGGTGGTCATAGTGATGTGGTTGGTGGCGTGGCGGTTACCTCACGTGCAGACTTGGCCGAAAAAATTGCTTATCTCAGTAATTCAATGGGTGCCATTCAAGGCCCATTTGATTCATTTTTATGCTTGCGAAGCTTGAAGACTTTGCCGCTTAGAATGAAGGCACATCAAGAAAATGCCATGGCAGTTGCTAAATATTTAGAGGCTCATCCAAAAGTAGACCGTGTTATTTACCCTGGATTGCCCTCGCATCCACAACATCAACTGGCAAAAGATCAAATGTCGGGATTTGGAGGCATGATCACTTTTTACATTAAAGGCGATTTGAACTCGGCACGTAAGTTTTTAGAGAGTGTGCGTATTTTTGCCTTGGCTGAGAGCTTAGGCGGGGTAGAGAGCTTGATTGAGCACCCAGCCATTATGACGCACGCCTCCGTTCCTGTGGAAACTCGCAAAGCTTTGGGTATCGATGACCGTCTGATTCGCTTGTCTGTGGGTGTGGAAGACCTTCAAGATTTGCTGAATGATCTAAATTACGCCTTTGATAAGGCGTAATTGTTGACTTAGGTGGGTCCAAAAGATATTCAATGCTTGACGAGTTTCCACTGGAACGGAGGCGTGCGTCATAATTGCTGGGTGCTCAATCAGGCTCTCTACTCCACCCAAACTCTCAGCCAGGGCAAAAACGCGTACATTTTCTAAAAACTTACG
>JANNCH010000582.1:0-1852 GCA_031386315.1 Pseudobdellovibrionaceae bacterium | reverse complement strand
GCGTATTGGAAATGCTGGGCAGCGGCAGCAGACTCTTTAAACCAGCCATCATTGGTGACATTGATGATGACCTGCGGACCGGGTCGGACGAATTTCCGGGTGAGCCGGGGGACGGAATCCTCGAAGCAAACGGTCGGGATCGCACCGATGGTCGTCTGGCCGACGGGGATCGGCAGTGGCTCCAGTGAGTTTCCTGCGGTGAAAGAGCCGTGATACTCGGTGCCGGATTGTTGTTCGTAAATTTTTTTTAGGAGTGGGATCGAATCGACGAATGGGATGGTTTCTCCGAAGATCACGAGGTGCTGCTTGCGATAGGTTTGTAGCTCGTCGGACGGCGACATGACGGCGAGCGAGTTGTAAGCTTTGGTCTTTTCCTTCATCACCCATTGGTTGCCAGTCCGGTCGGCTTCTAACTCATTGACCCCATAGATGAGGGAAAATGGCCCGGCGGTTTCGACTTGGGAAATCGTGTCTTGGTTGATCTGTGAGGTCCCCCATGAGCCGTCGTCCGCGCGAAGAATCCGGCCGGTGAGCGCACATTCTGGCCACATCACCCAGTCCGGCCAGCCGGGGGCAAGCTTACCATCGGGCGTTTTCAAAACTTCGAGTGCTTTGAGAGTCTCATCTTCATACGCTTGGTGGGTTTCTAAATCCGTCCACAGCACCCGGTCTGCCTCTTGTGGGATGTTGATCTGCACCAGCAGGGCTTTCAGGCGCACTGATTCCGCACCGTTTTCGATCTGAATCCGCACCACTCCATAAATAGCGACCATTCCCACGACTGTCGTAGCCATCGCCAGCGGCGGCCATTTCCTCAAACTCACCGCCTGCAACAAGGCCGCTTGGAAAAATACCAACACCATCGACAAACCGACCACTCCGAGTAAATCCGCCGCTTGGGCCAGTGGTGGCATGTCGTGAAATGCGGTGCCCAGCACGTTCCAGCTGATGCCAGTGATCACCCAGCCCCGCAGCAGCTCACAGCCCGCCCACACCGCGCCATGGCAGAACGCCACAGTTAAAATCCGCCTAGGTTGGCCACTTGACCACGGATTCCCAATCTTAGCCGCAAACCACCCGAACAGCCCCCAATACACCGCCAGATACATCGGCAGCAGCATCGCTCCAAGCCACGAAACCGAGGCCACCCAGTGGAACTGAATCAAACAAGCCACCAAGCCCGCTAGGTAGCCGAGGCCAAAGCCCCTCCAGCCCGCACGGTTTTTTCCCGCCGTTTCCACCGACCACAATGCCCACAACAGCGGTAACATGCCCACCCACACCAGCCACGTGAAATCCAAAGGCGGAAACGCCCCGGCCACCAGCAACCCGCTCGCCACCGCCGCCGCCAGCCGCATCCCTCCCGAACCATTCGTCATGCGCGGACTCTAATCAGCCACTGCGACCGGTCTACTGTGAAAGTTCAGTCATCATCCAAACGAACGATGGCGATTTCCAGATCTGCAGAACCTTTCGTCGGCGTCATTCTCTAGCCTAACGTATTGGTCTTCTCGACAACTTACGCGAATGGTGGATAATGAAAGGACCTATGTATCTCCTCATTATCTCGTACATCCTAGCCGTATAAATCATTCCTAACTTTACGTGAGCTGTTCTTTCATTAGAGACTGTCCTAGACCCCGCGAACCCTCGTCGGACTTAGTTTTCGCGTTGATAAAAGGGTGGCATGAGTGCCTAAAAGGACTCCCATGCCTCATATCCGGGGGTTCTGATTTTGTTATTACACCAGACCAACGTTGATATCGAAAGTGATATGCGCTGCTAGAGTGAGGGCGAGGTCAGGGTTATGCTCGAAGAAGCCTTCGAATTTCTTGAGCAGCGTGTTGCTGTT
>JANNCH010000396.1:0-1500 GCA_031386315.1 Pseudobdellovibrionaceae bacterium | reverse complement strand
AATCTGATTTCAGTAGCATTCGCATCAGCAAAATAATCAAAATGAACCCAGTTGTAGGTTGAAATATCTGTAGCTGCATTCGTTCCTTCTCCGTAACCCGCAACTGCAAAATTCATCTTAATCGCCTGATTGATTCCTGCTCCCGGATCTAAATCAGGCAATCCTGAATTCACTCCAAAGTTATAATTCGGTGTCCATGTATTTGTAAATCCACCTGTATCACTATAAATGCTTAAGACTTCTGTCGGAGGGGTTGAAGGTGTTGGCGAAGGATTTGGTAATGTTGCAGTGAATGAAACCGTGTAAGTATTAGTAACAGTACCATTTTGTGAAGTAACCAATACCGAAGCAGTACCTGGTATTGCAGTAGCTTGTGTGATAGAAGTTATCGTTGCCGCAGCATCAGTTGTAGTCGCTAAAGTAATTTGAGGAACGGTCATTGTTCCTACTACCAATTCATAAGTGTAATTGTTTGCTGCCGGAGAAAACCCAGTAACCGAAACGCCATCTACCTGAAGGCTACTCAATGTTGCATCTGAACCTGCCGCTAAAGGCGTTTTCCAGAAATAGATATTATCTAAATAAATGGTTGATGGGTTTGTACCACCTTGACCATCAAATTTTAATTGAAAAACAGAATCCCAAGTCATACCAACGAATGCTGATTTTGGAAGGTCAACACTGCTCCAACCTCCATTTACAAGAGGTACATTCACTAGAAATTCTCCGGCTCCTGTTCCGTTATTGATAGGGGAAACTTTAACGCTGGTAGCCGTTGCCGTCCAAATATCAATGTGCAAGAATTCCATTCCAGATGCATTCTGTGTGGTTAATTCTGTACCTTGATAATTGAAATTGGAATAAGCTAACAATAAGTTTCCAGTTCCGGGATCATAACTAGGGTTCACACAACACAATCCGGACTGACCCCAATTCGGGTTGAAATTTGTTGCAATGCTTGTATAAGTTCCTCCATAAATAGAAATCACATCAACAGGATTGTTTGTAGGATTTGGCGCATTCGTTATAGGTTCCGTTCCGCCAGTTGTTGGATTCTTCCAAAAATAAATGTTGTCTAAGTAAACAGAAGCAGGATTTGTTCCGCCTTGAGCATCAAATTTGAGCTGAAACAAAGAATCCCATGTCATTCCGATAAAAGCTGTTTTAGGAATATCAATGCTACTCCATCCACCATTTACAAGCGGAACACTGACTAAAATTTCACCTACTCCAGTTCCGTTATTAATTGGAGACACTTTCAAATCTGTTGCAGAATCCGTCCAAACATCAATATGCAAAAACTCCATGGCTGAAGCGTTGGTTGTGGTAAGTTCGGTACCTTGATAATTAAAGTTGGTGTAAGCAAGAAGTTTTAGTTTATAGGCTTTTTTAGTCATTGCGAGTGAGCTACAGAAATAAAAAACCCCTTGCACTTGCGGGCGAAGGGGAAAACAGATGATACAAATTCTCTTTCTCGTTTTTTTAATTTTTTGACGAGTG
>JANNCH010000563.1:0-2130 GCA_031386315.1 Pseudobdellovibrionaceae bacterium | reverse complement strand
AGAGAAAAAGCTTTAAAAATGTTGAAAGCCGCGCTCTATGAAAAAGAAGTTGAAAAGCGCAATGCTGAAAAAGACGCATTGAATTCAACGAAAAAAGCCAACGAATGGGGATCGCAGATTCGCTCTTACGTGATGCATCCGTATCAGATGGTGAAAGACCACCGCACCGATTGTGAAACAAACCAAGTGAACGATGTGATGGATGGCGATCTTGATGATTTCATTATGGCCTATTTAAAATCCCAAATTCAGGGGACGGCGAATTGAAATCACCTCTAGCTTGGATCGCCTGGAAACTTCTTTTTAATAAAAGATCATTGCTCAAGGGCTCTGTGTTGTTTTCATTTGTGGGCTTAGTGCTTGGGGTCGCATCGTTAGTTGTCTCGATGGCGGTTATGAGTGGTTTTGAGTCCACCTTGCAAAAGGCCATGTCGGATGTCACGGGGCATGTGCAAATTATCAAACGCTCACGTGTTTTAGACAATTGGCATGAGCTTGAAGATCGCATCCGCATGATCGAACCTCGCTTGCAAAGCAGTACGCGCTTCGTTTTTGTCGAAGCCCTTATGGCAAAAAATGGTGAGCTTTCGACAATATTGATTCAAGGTGTGGATCATGATCGCATTCATGATGTATTAAATCTAGGGACTCGCATGATTGCGGGAACTGAAACGCTGGGACTCGACGAAAAAGGTGTCCCACAGGTTTTTTTAGGTAAGGGTCTTGCAAAAAAAATGCAGGTCAATGTGGGCGACGAAATCAAAGTGGTTGTACCCATTGCCGATGCATTGGATTCAAGTCAGTTCAAACGAAATATCGCCACATTCAAAGTGTCAGCCATCATGGATCTTGGTAAGTACGATTGGAATGAAAAATTCATCGTAGCGGATTTGGAAAGCGCGCAAAAAGTAGCAATGATTGGTGATCGCTATACAGGTTTGCTTTTGAAGTTTGATGATATCAATTATGCCCGCAAAGCGAGCTTTAACCTGAGTCAAACATTAGGGGCACCCTATTGGGTGCGTGACTGGCGTGATTCGAACGAAAATCTATTTGAAGCAGTCCAAATGGAACGCATCGTAATTTTCTTTGTGGTATTGGTCATAGTGCTTGTTGCCGCATTCAATATTGCGAGCACTCTATTTGTGAGCGTTGTACAGCGCTATCCTGATATTGCGATTCTAAAAACTGTTGGAATGACAGAGTCTTCAGTTTTAAAGCTTTTTAGTATTCAAGGTTTGATGGTGGGTGTGTGCGGACTTTTTCTAGGAACTGTCCTTGGTTTTATCTTGAGTGTTATTTTCGGTTGGATTCAAGGCTCGCTGAGTCTTGTGTCTGGATCTGTCTATAAAATTGATGGCATCGATGTGCAAATACGTTTTGTTGATTTGTCGGCGGTATGGATCGCGACCTTGATTATTTGTTTTATCGCAACCTTGGCCCCTGCACGACGAGGTTCTATGCTCAATCCAGTAGAGGGACTTCGCAATGGATAATTATTTAATTAAAGCTGTCGATATTCATAAATCCTATACGCAAGGTTCTGACGAGTTAGAAATTTTGCGAGGTGTGGGTTTTGAAATTGCACCTTCTCAGGCCATAGCTATTTTAGGATCTTCTGGTGCGGGTAAAAGTACGCTTTTGCAAATTTTAGGAACCCTAGATCGTCCTAATCGCGGTGAACTTTATTTTGAAGGTCAAGATTTGTTAAAACTTCCAGATGAAGATGTTTCGCGCTTTCGCAATCAACAAATGGGTTTTGTATTTCAATTTCACCATTTGCTCAGTGAAATGAATGCCCTTGAAAATGTGATGATCCCTTGTCGTGTGGCGAACGAGCCTGTCAAAGAAGCCCGTGAAAAAGCTGAGAACTTGCTTGAGCAAATGGGCTTGAAAGATCGTTTGCATCACTACCCCAACGAATTGAGTGGCGGGGAGTTGCAACGAGTGGCTATCGCGCGTGCACTGGTTCGCCGTCCAAAAATTTTATTTGCAGATGAACCGACCGGGAATTTGGATTCGCAAAATAGTGGACGCATTCAAGATTTATTTTTTGAGCTACAAGAAAAAATGGGATTGGCGCTGGTTGTGGTGACCCATGATCTGCAGTTTGCAACGAGATTTCCGAAG
>JANNCH010000536.1:0-1790 GCA_031386315.1 Pseudobdellovibrionaceae bacterium | reverse complement strand
GTTCTAAAACACTTCCTGATCGCCGGGCTAGATTCAAGAGTCAAAAATCATGCATGCTACGCAAAATGGCATTGGCAGGATTATTTCGTATATTTTCAATTCGTCACATCAATGGCTCGAAAGATTCGCGAATCGGACGTCGGCATCGACTGGAAACGCAGGCGGCTAGAGCTCGATGACAATAGAAAAATGCTAATAGAATTGATCAAGCAGTGTGATTTTTCGGCCTCAAGCACAAAGCAACTAACTGACATTCAGTCTGGTATTTTTAGCAGTGACTATCAAATGATGATAGCATCATGGATGGAATTATGTGAGATGATTTTGGGTAAACCACCCTGCGACTATGCCGCCCTTATGACTGGGTCTCTAGCACGTCGCGAAATGAGCCTTTATTCTGATTTTGAGTATATCATTGTATTGCAGGATGGCTACCAGTTTTCAGAGTATGAATTTTGCCCAATGTCAACTTTGCGTGAAAACAATCCAAAATATGCTGCTAGTGGTAAAATATATATTTCCGAGAAAGATACCTATATTGTACGAGACGCTTCCGAAATAATCCAAGAGGGTAAACTACCTAAGGGCTTTACAAAAAATCTGAAAACCAAGATAAATACACAAGAGTTCAAAATCGAGTTGCTTTCAATAGCCAGGAACAACGGACATGTAAACTCAACAGTCTCTCATTATTTTTCTTTGTGGATTAAATTATTTCACTGGCAAATTGAACTTATGGGCGAGAGTGCCGGCTTCGGCTGCCGACTTGGTTTGTGCTTAGATGCAGGCATCTCTCCAAATTACAATGGCGAAACACTGCAAGGACTCATTGGAAACGCAGCTCAAATCTGGCAGAACTCAGCTGATAAAGCTGAGGATCTCCACTCATTACTTACGGCCGTGAAGATTTGGGGCGATGATCCAGTCTATCGAGGATTTTGTCAGTATGGCGACCAATGGTTTCATAAAACAAGCTATGATGATGACGCTAAAATAAATATACGTTACCATCGCAATTTTTCAGCAAAGTTATTTAAGTGGCACAGCAGAAATTTGGGTGATTCTTTAGATCGTCCTGAATCGCCTTATTATCTCGATCCGAAAGTTAATATCTACCAAACCTTGGGGTTTTTGAGCCATGACGTTGCCCTCTACTATGGCCTAAATATTCGAGGGCTAACCACCAGAGAAGTCATTCAACAGCTAATCAATCAACACATCGTTACTGAAGTCTTTGGTCGAAACTGGATGCAAGCAATCAATTTATGCATCGCAATGCGTTTAGCAGGAGAAGAGTTTGATGGCCAACACACTAAACCAGCTTATGTAGTAGCTTATAACCCTGATCAGCGTAACGCCCAGAGCCAAGCCGCACAAATGGGTAACAAACCAAACGCAACTCAGTGGTGTAGTGAGAGTATCCTTGGTCAGCTGCGGGAATTTTCAGGCTCAATAGGTCGCAAGGCCTTAAAACTCTACGTATTGCCGTTGCACGCAGCACAAGAATGGCACTATTATATTAGCTGGGTTGCCATGCCATTATTCCACACGGGCTTACGCCGTGACAGAGACTGGCTAAGACATGACCCCTTCTGTGAAGCGTTGTCGTCAAATTTAGTGACTTTCCGTAATCATCAGCAATTGTTTGATGAATCCATCAAAATGCTGCTATCTTGGAAGAATCCTTCTCTAGCGGCAGTCAATCATTTTGTATCACTCTATCATCATGCTGTCAGTAACTTTATCTACGCACGCTGGGAGTTGGGCGATCAAGATGACCTGATCTTGTA
>JANNCH010000388.1:0-2094 GCA_031386315.1 Pseudobdellovibrionaceae bacterium | reverse complement strand
GCGAGTGAGAACGGCGGCAATCTATCCGAGGCGGCGATGGCGGCGCTGCGGGGTGGTTGGTATCTGGGCGATGAGACGTTTCGGGATCAGTTGCTAGGACTCGTGGAGAAGGGTTCCAAGCTTTTGAGGAAAAAGGGGAGTCACGCGACTGCGGCGTTGAAGTGCCATGGCGAAGGCGAGGCGGAAAAGATGGTGGTGCGTGGAATGGAAGCGTTGGGTCTGGCGGATGATGCAGGGGAATTGAGCCGAACTCGCAAGGGAGATCCGCGTAAGGATGCCTTGGTATCGGTGGTGAAGGCGAACACGAGTGTGAGCAACGAATGGCTGGCCCGGCGCTTGGAGATGGGTCACGATCGCTCGGTAAGCCGCTTGATTCGACAGGGAAATGAGAGCGCGGAAGTGAAGAAATTTTGCTCAGAGCTGAGGGAAATGTTACCAGGCGAGGACGGGTGACCCCGTCCACTCGATCGCTCGGTAAGCCGCTTGATCCGGCAGGGGAATGAGAACGCGGAAGTGAAGAAATTTTACTCAAAACTGAGGGAAATGTTACCAAGCGAGGACTGACCCTGTCCACCGTTTGCACCAGCGCCGCGAGGACGAAAAGCAGCCGCAGCTCTCCCAAAGTGACCAGTCCACGCGGCACCGGGCGGTAAGGTCGCCACCTCGCATCGTCATCAGCATCCTTGAACTCATCCGCGATCCGGAGCTGCAGAAACAGCAGTAAACAAACTCCAAACGCCGTGGAAAACATCTGCCAATCCGGCACCGCAGCACCCCGCAGTAGCGAGGAAAACGCGACGGCACACGCACTGAAGGCAGCGATCAGTGGACCGTGAGCGAGCAAGGGGAAGCGCTCTTTTTGATAGATCCACCAGCGGTTCATGGCGCCTTGCGGGTGCGGGCAAGCTTGCGGTGGGCACGGGAAAAATGACCGGCACTGAGCGCGGCGATGATCGAGAGTTCACCTGCTAACAGCAGCCCGGCACAGACCTCCGCGAGCGCCCGGGCATTTCCCGAACCTGCTAGACCCATCAACTCCAGACACGCCTTCTGCGTCGGTAATCCCGTACCACCGCCTACCGTGCCGACCATGATCCCGGGTAAAGTCACCGAAGCATAGAGCCCACCACACGGCGTGACCTCGAAGCGTGTCACCCCAGTCGCGGACTCTGCGACGCAGGCCGCGTCTTGCCCCGTCGCCAGATAGAGTGCCGCGAGACCATTCGCGAAATGACCTTGAATACCGAGGGTGCCACTGAGCACCCCGCCGATCGCAGACATCCGCCAATAATCCGCCATCGCCGCCGGGGTGGTGTGCAGATACTTGGAAATCAGCTCCGCCGACAACTTCACCTCGGCAGTGACCTTTTTCCCACGAGCGGAAGTGAAAGCACGCGCACTGGCTTTTTTATCACCTGATAGATTCGATTCGACATAATACTGGCGCGGCGTGATCGGTGAGCTTGTTAGAATTTCATCGCACACCGCTTGGGTCGCGAGCGTCACCATATTTTGGCCAGAAGCATCGCCGGTAGTGAACTCGAAATTGAGATAGACGTGGTTGCCTTCGATCGTGCAACCGAGGTCGATGAGCTTGCCGTGCGAAGTCGTCGCCGACGCCGTGTCTCGAAAACTTTCGAATTTCGAAATCGCCCACACCACAAACTGGCCCGCCTCAGACGCCGTTTCGAAAACAAAGGCCGGAGCACGGCTGAGACTTTCGTAGAGCACCATCGCCGAGCAGCCACCCGCAGCCGTGATGACCCGGCAGCCGCGGTGATAGCTGGCCACCAGCGCCGCTTCAGTCGTCGCTAGTGGAATCCAGTAGTCTCCTGCCGCAGAAAGCCCGTTGACCCGCAGCGGCCCCGCCAGTCCTAACGGCAGCCGCAGCAGGCCGATGAAATTCTCAATATTTCCCTGATACAGCGCCAACTCTTCCGAGGCCCCCTCTAGCAGGATTTCGCGCAGCGCAGGGTCGCCATTGATTTCCTGCCACAATTCCAAAGCACGCTCGCGGCTGACTTTGGCGCTCCCAGCGGGCAATTTAGGTATATTTTCCAAATCCGGCATCATCCGCGAAGCCGCGTTTTCAAG
>JANNCH010000513.1:0-1657 GCA_031386315.1 Pseudobdellovibrionaceae bacterium | reverse complement strand
GTACTCTCTCGTGACTGCCGTTTGAGCCAAAGAGCAAATTTAACTTTGGCAAGTGAAGTCGAAAACGGAGTAGCAATGAAATTGTTGCTATGAAACATCTCACTAAAACTCTAACGCCTATTTATTATTTAAAAAATGTATTTTTTCCATCAGTGATCAAATCTTCATCGCACGCCCCATACAAAAACCACAGCCACCCAGCCCTCTCTTAACGCTCAGTTTGGGCATCCATTTTGCTATATGTCTGCTACTGGGGTTTTACTAGGGTCAACTTATCTTGTTTTTGGGGAATCGAATGTCTATCAACGCACGCATCAGATCCGCACTTGAGAGTGTTAAGTCACCGGATTTCATAGCAGATGACTATGTCAGCTGGAGCGGGCCTGACGTTAAAACTCTAGTCACCACTCTGAAAACACACATAGAAAGCCTCACCCTACCTGGCACCAGAGTGGGTATTAATTTCCCCAATTCAGCCGTTCAGGCTGTGGTTATTTTGGCCACATTGGCATCGGATCGTGTTCCTGTGATTTTCAATTATTCAGATGCGAAGATGGATTTGCCGGTTTGGCTTGAGCGAAGCCAGCTATCGATGCTGATCACATCAACCAACTTACATGATGAATTGGACCAACTTTTAGGCAATTTGCCGCCTTATTTAACACTTTCAAATTCATGTAAAATCGTTCGCCTTAACCAAGAAAAGCAATTGGCCACTTGGCTGGCGAACCTCACAAGCAAGCCGCCGGAAGGCACTGCTCTGATTATATTTACCTCTGGCTCTACCGGTCAGCCCAAAGGAATATTTATTCCAAGTGAAGGCCTCTGTCAGACCGCAGACTTTTTAATCCCCTACTTTGAATTGAACTCTCAAACTGTGGCTCCAACAATTTTGCCAGTTTGTCATAGCTTGACGTTGAACACGCATTTCATACCAACAATTTTAGCTGGTGGAAGTGTGTTCCTTTTAGATTCACAACTAGATTTTAACAAAATCTATCGCATCATACTTCGACACAAAGCTACGTTTATTTCTTTAATCGGCGAAGTACTAGGCGCCTGCTGGGATGAAATGAATCGTCGTGGCTTACCTAAAGCGACACACGTGAAACACATCCAATTGGCGGGCGGTCTAATTACAGATCAGCATTTACGTTTAGCGCGCGAGCTTTTCCCAAACGCAGTGATCCACAAGGGCTACGGTCTAACAGAAGCAATTCGTGTTTCAATGATCAATAGTCATTCGCCTGATTTTTTATCCAGCTCTGTTGGGACTGCCCTGCCGTTTGTGGGAATTGAAATTCGCAATGACGAAGGGAACATTTCGACAGCAGATGAAGTCGGTGAGATCTTCGTAAAGGGACCAAACGTTGCAATAGGCGTCAGCGGTAACATTGATTTGCCAATGGGCCCTGATCATTTTTTAGCAACCGGTGATCTAGGCTACTGGAATGAAAAAAATCAACTTTGCATTACAGGTCGCAAAGACAGTGTTTTTAAAATTAATGGTCATCGTATTTCAGGAATTGAAATTGAAACATCTGCTTTGAAGTTGTCGAATGTTATTCGCAACGCCAAGTGTATTTTAGTTGAAGACAACCTCAAAGTAAGATCAAAAATTATTTTACTACTAGAAGTACAATATGACCTGCAAAAC
>JANNCH010000511.1:0-1572 GCA_031386315.1 Pseudobdellovibrionaceae bacterium | reverse complement strand
AACGGCGTACCCTCTCGTTGACTTGGTCTAGTTAGTTCGGAAGGATTGCGTATGGAAAAAATTTCTTGGCAACGTTGGGTGACTGTTTGTGTTGTATTGGTTCTTCTGGGACTGGCAGCAGATTATTACTTTTTGCATATTTTGTTCGACCAAAAGCGCAAGGCTTTGATTGAAGAAACCGTGGCTGCAAATAATGCCTCGACAGCGACTGAGACTGAAAATGCAGCTCCGGCAGTGGCGCTTGGTAAAGATAACTTTTTAGAGTCACTCAAAACCTGTCGTCCTGATATTAGCTCACAGGGTATAACGACCCCAGAAGCCCTTCTGACTTATTTAGAAAAAAGTGTCGGAACCGAAAGCGGTTCATTGGGTGGAAATTCGTTCGCACAACAAGGTGCTGATCAGCCAAACATCAACGCAACTGTGGTTACCTTGAATGATAAAAGCGTTTTAACCATCGATGCCCGCGGCGGTGAAGTTATGTCATTCCAGCTAAAAACTGATGACAAAATATTGACCTGCAATGGCGCTGATTGCGCTTGCAACTAGAGCCACCTTGCCACAGTTGATTGCGTTTCAATTACAATCTAATGAATTAGAATCAACAATTGGTGCTCTGCTAAGCGATCGTGTGTTTCATTTTACTTCCGGTGAAAAGCTTAAAAGCATTCTACAAAGTGAATGCATTCTTCCAAATCCAGGTAGTCTTTCAAAAACTTCCATTCATTCGGATCAAAGTGTCGGCAAACATCTGAGCGCCGTTTGTTTATTTGATTAAAACAATCGATGATATCGATGCGATCACGGTGTCTACAAAAGTGTTTCTGCCCGAAATAGAGAGCTGACATATTGGACCTGTGCTTTTAACGGATGTCGAAAAGTTCTTAGTTGTGAATTTGAGCACAAGAGTTTAGAGCCCACGGCGAGTAAATTCGGCCTGCATGGCTGAAGTGTACTTGCTTGAAAATTGCGCTTGATCCAAATTAAGAATTTTGGTTTTCATAGTCGCAAAGGTGTCATCACCATGAATAAGCTCGACATGTTTTAAAAAGAATAAATCAAAATCATTTTTGTCAGAAAACTTTTTTCGGACTTCCCACCAAAGGGACGCATAGAGTGCGCCCATGCTGAAAATATTTCCGTTGCTGCCAATACCAGCGCAAGCACTATAGGCATTCGCAATTTTTAGATTGGCATTTTTAGCCACATTTCGTGAAACACTGCAGGCAGAGGCGCCTTCGATTTGTGACGCCCAAGATTCGCCAATGCTAGTGCTTGAAGAACTTGAAAAGTAAACCGCTGTCATATAGTCAGCTTGTCCCGCAAGAATGGCAGGTCCACAGCCCTGATTGCTCACACAGCAAGAGTTCGGGATGCGTGCGCCTTTTTTATTGGAACAGGTCTGGGCATACGTTGAGATATTTGTGCTCGAATCGCCATTGGTTGCATAGTAAGCATTGGCGTGGGCCAGCAGGTTCACGACGATACCCGCATCTAAAGCCATAGGGATTTTTTCATCGTCGACTTGCAAACTGATTTCTTTGATAGGTGGAACAGACCAACCTGCAAAAC
>JANNCH010000507.1:0-4800 GCA_031386315.1 Pseudobdellovibrionaceae bacterium | reverse complement strand
GCGCCGATTGGCTTGCAAAAAGATCTTATAGAGAAAGCTAATTACAAATGGAGCCAGGTCAGAGGACAGAAGTCGCCAAGCGGCATGAAACTTCTTCAGGTGAGTAACGTGCTCATAGGATAAATCAGATTGAATTTGCATCGTGCTTAATGGCTTATCTATAAGAAAACACCTAGGCAAGACTTCATTGGCAATGTAGCCATCTAATAATGCAAAGCATTACGACGTACAATTCAAAGCGTTTTTATTGATATTCACATTGTTACTGCCTATCTCTTATTAGCTTTCAAACATTGGAGGGGCGAATGGGTCGAAAATATCGTGCGCTGAAAGAGGCATTAAAGCTAAACCCTGTGCGAAGTTTGGTTTGGGTTGACGATACGATGCTTCGCCTTAAAGTCTACCAGCAGGCTGAGCTGATAATTAAAAAAATAGAAAAGCTAGAAAAAAAGATTGCGAACTTTTACTCGCAAGATCAGCTTATGTATCAAAATTGGTTTGACCTGACATTTCGAGCGCAGATTTCTGATCAAGAAAGTTTGCAGCAAAGATTAAAAAAATTAAGTCGTTTTCACAATCGTCTTTTGGCCTGGGCTGAAAAAGAAGGCTGCGAAGCTTATGAGGTCTACCAAAGGCTTGTTGATATGGAAGCAAAGCTTTTGATTTGCACTGAAAATGAGCGTGAGCAGATCGAAAATTTTTATCTTGAACTGGATCAGTTTGCAGAAATTAAAATGAAAGAAGAGTTTGCTGATGACATGTTTGGCAGCGATTTCCCTTTCGATGAAGAAGACGATTACGAAGAGCAAGACCTATATAGCGACAAAGAATACCAGCGTATTCAAGAAGTTAAAAATTGGGACGATCAGAAAATTAAGAAGGCACTAACCAATAAAGAATCTGGGTATGAATTTCTACAGGAAGCATTTTATATAGGGACTAAATGCTCAAATCTTAAGTTTATCTTGAGGATTTGGGATTTAGCCCCCAAGGCTTTTCAAACTAAGATGGCAAAGCAGTTTTTGTCTGATACTGGCGCATCGTTCTATTCGATGATTGATGATTTTCGACAAGCTGCAGACGAAATGCATGATTCACAACGAGAAGATGTTGATGGAGATGAAGAAGGGGATGACTCGCATTTTAGTTATGCCGGCCCAAAAAAAGCTAAATCTGTTAGTTTGCATGCTGAGGATGAAAAGCGTTTGAAATTGCTTTATCGACAATTGGCTCGCAAAATTCATCCGGACATACAAAACTTGAACATTGAAGACAATTCTCAAAGCTGGATGAAGTCAACTTGGGAGCGCCTGCAGAAGGCCTATCAAGAAAAAAATCTGACTGAGATGGAAAAGATTTATGGGCTGACGTTGCTTAGATTGAAAGACTTGCAGGGTCTGTCATTTCTAGAAATGAATCAATGTCAGGATTGGCTTCTTGAGGATTTTAAAAATATTGAAAAGCATTCAAAACATTTAGCACATTTGCCTGCCTGGGGATTTTCGACTAAAAAGAATTATGATAGTTTGAGCAAAAAAATTAAAAAAGAGATTCAAACAGCTAGCTTCACAGTTGAAGAGCAGATCGAAGAGCTTTCAGAGTTTCATGATTTTTTAAAAAGGATGTCAAAGACCGCTCGGCCCCATCAAAAAAAGAAGCAAAATCGAAAAAAGAAAAAACACAAGAAGCACTTGAAATCTCAAAAGGATGAACGTCAAAGATCTTTTTTCGATTGAGACGCTAGGGATAGCTTCACCCCTTTTCGCTCTGCAGAGATAAAGCGTCAACAGATCCTCATATACTTATTTTTTAATATCAAAGCCTGAGTCGCCCGTGCGCAATAGAAAATATGTTAATTTACCCAGCTCTCAAGCTAGCGTAAACCTCACTAGTTCTAAACTCCACCTTCGTATTAAACTCACGAGTCAACTCTTGCACCTCAGTCTCAGTCGTTGGCATACGTGCGCCTAGCGACTTAAAAGCAGAGACAGTGTCTTCTGGTAATTCGTCCTGGTCTGTCGTCTTTGTCTCAAGCTGATACTATGTAATTTATTGCATTTTCGAGCCCCGTATTACACAGTAAGCGCCTTATAAAGCCATCTATTTAAAAAAATTAAACACGCCAAAATGATTGCAACTTTAACACAAAAAGGACGCCATCATGACTAGCCCAAATACGTATCGAACTTTAAACGAAGCCATTCAAGCTTGGAAGCAAAGCGGACTGACGCAAATTCAGTTCTGCAAAGAAAACAATTTCCCGTACAGCCGTCTTAAAAACTACAAACGTGACTTAACTAGAAAACCTCAATTAAAAAATACCTTCACGCGTGTCGTAAAACAAAAAAGTTATCCACAGCCGACATCATTAAAACTGACTTTTCCACAAGGCGCAGTTCTAGATTTTTCAATTTCGCAATTAAAAGAAGTTTTACAGGCTATACAAGGGGCTTCACTGTGATCAAGCCAGAACACGTCGACGATATTTTAGTTTATAATGGTCAGGTTGATTTCAGAAAAAGCATTGATGGGCTATCCAGCCTTGTTCAAGACGAGCTTAATGAAAACCCGTTTTCAAAAACATTGTTTCTATTCTTCAGTCGTAATCGCCGTAAGGTAAAAATACTATACTGGGATCAAAGCGGCTTTGCTTTGTGGTATAAGCGATTAGAAAAAAATAAATTCAATTTACCAAAGTCTAAAGATTTAAAAACACTGATCATTACCGATGCGCAGTTAAGAATGTTACTGGTAGGTTACGACATCTGGAAAATGAAGCCCCATGAAACGCTTTGTTACGAACAAGTTTGTTGAAGACAAAGTTAGAATAATTTGATTTAGTCAGCCTTATGACAATGAAAGATCTTCTTTTA
Organism: Pseudobdellovibrionaceae bacterium; assembly: GCA_031386315.1. Lineage (GTDB taxonomy): Bacteria > Bdellovibrionota > Bdellovibrionia > Bdellovibrionales > Bdellovibrionaceae > JANNCH01. The sequence goes on along the minus strand of JANNCH010000507.1, from coordinate 1,927 downwards.
GAATACAAAAAAACAAAAGAAGATCTTTCTCTTAAAGAAGACCTGCTAGCAGAGCAAAAAATAAAGAATCAGAAATTAGCCCACGACATCATACTTCTCAAAGAAGCCATTAAATTATTAAAACAAAGCAAGTTCGGCGCTAAAAGCGAAAAGCTACCTCCACTAGAAGAACAGTACTTTCTTTTTGATGAAGTCGAATTTCTAAATAAGCAAAATCCTGAAAATCTAGAATTAGACATTGATGGCGATGGTGATCAAGTCACCGTATCAGGACATAAAAGAGCGCGTGGCAAACGCAAGCCTTTACCCAAAGAGCTTCCGCGCGAAGAAATCATCATTGATTTAGCTGATGAAGATAAGATCTGTCCACACGACGGCACTCCGCTAAAGAAAATCGGCGAAGACGTTTCTGAAAAATTAGATGTTATTCCAATGCAAGCAAAAGTGATCCGCACAGTGCGTATTAAATACGGCTGTCCATGTTGCACTGAGGGCGTTCACACAGCGCCAGTGCCTGCGTGCTTGATTCCGAAAAGCATTGCTACGCCAGGGTTACTAGCGTTTATCGCGGTTTCAAAATATCAAGATGCTTTACCATTTTATAGATTAGAAAATATTTTTGAAAGATACGGCCTTGAAATATCCCGTGAAACGATGGCTAGGTGGATGATTAGATTAGCGGCGGGTCTTCGCCCGTTGTATAATATTTTACAAGACGAACTTTTAGCTAGTGATTACGTCCACACTGATGAAACTACGGTTCAGGTTTTAAAAGAAAAGGATCGTAAAGCAGAGTCAAAATCTTATATGTGGGTTCGAGCTAGAAGTTACAATAATCCCATAATATTATTCCATTATGCGCCATCGAGATCAGGCGACGTTGCGAAAGAAATCTTATTGGATTTTAAAGGTGTCCTACAAGTAGATGGTTACGCTGGTTACAATCGGTTTTGCATATCTGAATATGTTAAACGCATGGGCTGCTGGGCGCATGTGCGAAGAAAATTTAAAGACGTTCAAAAAGTATCAGGCGTCGGCTCAAAGATAGCTTTGCATATGCTCAAGCTGATTCAAAAGTTATATAACGTTGAAACAAAGATTAAAAATTACTCTTTGGACGAGAAATCGAAGGCACGAAGCTCTTTATCGAAACCTATTTTACAAAGTATAAAAGAATTTGCTGACGAAAAAGTGTTAAAAGTGCCACCAGGGTCTACGATCGGAAAGGCATTTAATTATTTGTTATCTGAATGGCCAACATTAGAAATATATTTAGAAAATGGAAAATATCACATCGATAATAATTTTATCGAAAACTCGATCCGGCCATTTGCAGTCGGAAGAAAAAACTGGCTTTTTAGTGATTCGGTTGAAGGCGCTGACGCCAGTGCGATCATTTACAGTCTCATTGAAACTGCGAAAGCCAATAACAAAGAGCCCTACCAGTACTTAAAATCAATTATTGACCAAATACCAACAGCACAGACTGTCGAAGATTTTGAGAAGTTACTACCCTTTTAAATATGGGATTGTGAAGCGCTTACTCTTTAACTTTCGAATCAAGCTCGTGGTCTATATCAATATCTATCACTTGCTGTTCGCCTGAATTCTTACCAATGAATGGAATTGCTCCCAACATCATGACTGGAAATACCTTCCGCAAATCGCTCGATGAGCCAGTACTTGTGACTTTAGTTTCCCACATCATTTTGGGGTCAAACTTTTCTTCTTTCGCCCTTGGCTTTAACACATCTTTTGCATCATAAGCAGTGATTAGAACAAACCTATTATATGTTGTTACCTCATCAGTAACTGATTGATATCCCGTTGGAGCATATGGATTTGATGGCTGAGTTTGAAAAGAACCAATGTTTTGTCCATAATTATTTGTCACAGTAGTGGTCGTACCATTTTGACCACCATACAC
>JANNCH010000488.1:0-3677 GCA_031386315.1 Pseudobdellovibrionaceae bacterium | reverse complement strand
CACAGCACCAACAAGCAGAGCAGTGAAAGGGCGTGTGTCATATCAAATAGTTTATTTTTTTTAGCATGGTAAGTTTGAGTCATGAGCGAACCATACAAGATTTGGGTTCAATTGCAAATGGTGAAATTTAAATCTTTGCTGTCTAAGGGCAGACTGTTATTTTATTCGAAGCACTGTATCAAAATAAAATCGATAAAATTATTTTACTTTGGCAGCAGGGGCCACAGGTGCTGCGGCTTCGGCCCACTCAAAAGACTTTATGATCTGATTGCAGCTTGCAATTGTACTCATGAAACTATCTTTGGTATCCAAGCAAGTGAGGATCGCTACTTTGTTGTTATTTTTTAAAATAACTTGGCGCAATTGGGTGTTCTTTACTTTTTGTGCCATATCGACAACCAGGCCATTGCTTTGATTGATTGTTACTGATTTGCTGCCGAGAACATCGAAACCATAGTTTGGATAGTCACGCATGAATTTTTTTGCATAGGTTTCAAGCGCTACATTATTCGCAATTTTATCGGTGCGAATAGAAAGACTGCCAGTTAGTTTTGAATCCTTTGAAGCAAAGCGAACCGTGTCGATCAAACTTTCATTATTAGGGCTCACCGCAGTCCAATTGGTACCAGTGGTTTTTAGAGAATAACCCTTGGCCAAATAAGAAAGGCCCCTTTCGGGATCTGTCAAAACCGAAGTTGACGTAGCGGGGTGTGGGGCCGCAAGGCTTAAAGAAGGTATTATGAATAAGAGCGCTAAAAATGTTTTCACTTCTCTATTTTAGTAGAAGTACTTTGCTCAAAGCAAGGTCCTAAATCAGAGGGCAGCTCGACCATGTAAATTTGTCGTTTTCCTTGGAAGGCACGGGTAAAAGCCAACTTGGGTTTGGCCTCGTTCGACACAATAGGTTGAAACAAGGGGTCTTTGCCCTTGAAAAGCCCTTGGGTGCACTTTTTGTCTATATCGTAGACCTCAAGCTGATTCCATTTGTCACCTGTACTAAGTACGCTATAGAAGATTTTAGCCGAATCATCCTGCCAGAAAAGATCCTGGTATTTTCCACCGTTGTCCTTGATGGTTTCAATTTTTTTACTGAAAAGGGTCAACATCTTAATGCTCTCATGTTCAGTCTTTAAATCACGCTCAACCCAGGCTATTTTTTTGCGATCAGAGCTCAATGTGGGGTGAGAACTGTGTTTGTCTTTTTCACTTACTAGCACAGTTGTTGTGCCTGTTTTGACATCTAGTTTGTAAATGCCGGTAATATCCTCACGAGTGGACGTGAAAATAATAAATGGTTTTAAGCCTTTTACGTAAATGGCTTCGTTGTCAAAGCCCTGATGATTTGTCACTCGTTCAATGTCGCCACCATAAACATCACTAGTATAAAGCTCAGTGGGCGGAAAATCTGGATTGATGTTTTTATTTAAAAACGGAGTCTCTTTTATTTCATCTGTCGTTGAGCAATAAATAATTTCGCGGCCATTGATATAACTTGGGCAACTGGCATCGCCATCATGAAAGGTCACGCGGCGTTCGCGATTTTTGCGCAAATCAATTTCATAAACCTGTGCGCCCACATGGCTATTGCGCTGACGTGAAATAAAAATCAATTCATTGCCTGTTTCTGAAAAACGGGGCTGATCATTTTCTCCTAAGAAAGTAACTTGTTTATAGCCCTCTTCAAAAACATAGTCCGCAGTGAGTGCTGAGGGACCACGATTGCGAGTGCTTTGGCAGGCGCCAAAAACTAAGCTGATCAGAATGAGAAAATACAATTTCATTTTTAAGCCTGTGTGAGAACCTTAGTCAGCAACGAGGAAGGATTTATTTTTTTTAAATCCTTTAATTCGACCCATTGTAGACCTTGGTGATTCAAGCTTCTCTTTCGGTTGATTTGAATGAAAATGTTATGGTGTGTGATGCCGTGCTGAACATTATAGTCCTTGGGCTTAGTCTTTTCTTTTGTAATGATTCCTGGAAAAATCATCTGTCCCTTTAAGAAGGGGGCGTAATCATTTTTAATCAGGGCTACTTTGCCGTCTTTAACAGCAAGATCGACCTTCCAGACCCATACTTCGTGATCACGTCTTGGTTTTTTAAGGGGAATTGTTGTGACTAAGTTTTTTTCAAATGAAACGCAGTCTTTATTCCAGGGACAAAGCAAGCATGTCACTTTTTGAGGCGTGCAAATGGTAGCCCCTAATTCCATCAGAGCTTGGTTGACCACATCGGCATCGCCCAGGCTAGCCATGCTGTCCGAGATTTCTTGTAGTTTGTTTTTTTCTTTTTGATTCCACCACTCCAGTTGCAAACCGAAGCGTCGCGAAAGTACTCGGATGACATTGCCATCCAGGACCCCGACCTTTTCGCCGAAGGCAATGCTGGCCACTGCACGGGAAGTATATGGACCAAAGCCTGGGAGCTCTAAAAGTTCTGCCGCTGTTTTTGGAAAGCCCTTGGGTGCAAGTGCTTTGGCTGCTTTGTGTAAGTTGCGGGCACGGGAATAGTAACCCAACCCCGCCCAAGCCTCTAAAACTTCGTTCTCAGGGGAATTGGCCAAATCTTTGAGTGTGGGGAACTTAGTTAGAAATCTTTCAAAGTACGGAATCACAGCAACAACAGTGGTTTGTTGCAGCATCACTTCAGAAAGCCAAATGCGATAGGGGTCTTTGCTCTCGCGCCATGGCAAAGCACGCGAATTTTTTTTATACCAATTCGTGATTTGTTTGTGATCATTTTTGAAATTGTACTTTGGATCCATCACTTGATTTGTCCTGTAATGAGCGTAATCTAGTAGAGAATATCGAAGGAGTCAAAAGATGGACTATAAACCCCTCAGCGGTCGCGAGTTCCCCCGTTTTTCTGCCATTAAAACATTCTTCCGCTTGCCGCATGTCGATATCAAACAGGATTACGAGGTCGCACTTTTCGGAATTCCCTACGATGGCGGTGTTTCTTATCGTCCTGGGGCCCGTTTTGCTCCCACAAAAGTGAGAGAGGCTTCAAGCCTTGGCCGTGGATTCCACATGACTCGCGGTGAAAATCTTTTTGAAAAATTAAAAGTAGCAGATATCGGCGATTGCCCGACTGTGCCAATCGATCAAGCTCAGACCTATACAAATATCGAAAAATTTGTGGGCGAACTTGTTTCGATGAATAAAAAATTTCTAGCGGTGGGCGGAGACCACTCAACAACATTGCCTTCACTGCGCGCTTTGCGCAAACACCACGGGAAGCCTTTGGCCTTTGTGCATTTCGATGCCCACTTAGATACTTACCCAGCGGCCTGGGGTTGTGAATATCACCACGGCGCTTTCGCAAGACACGTGGTCGAAGAGGGCTTAGTCGATCCTAAAAAAATGGTACAAATCGGAATTCGCGGACCACTTGCTGGCGGTGAGGATATGAACTTTGTTAATAAGCATGGCATCCGCGTGATCACAGTGGATGAAATTCGCAATCAACCCATTAGTGAGTTTTTAAAAACTCTTCCTAGTTTTGATAGCACACCTACATACATTAGTTATGACATCGATTGTTTGGATCCCGCTTTCGCACCTGGAACGGGAACACCAGTGCCAGGTGGATTAACAACGTATGAAGTGCAACGCATCTTCCGCGCTTTCAATATGCCAAATCTAGTGGGCGGTGATGTCGTAGAAATCAGTCCACCCTAC
>JANNCH010000429.1:0-2079 GCA_031386315.1 Pseudobdellovibrionaceae bacterium | reverse complement strand
CGCTCGACGATCTTGGTCACGTCCACTGGTTCAAGAGTTCCATCTCTTTTTTTAACTCGCATAACGTGCGCGCCAACATCTTGATTTAACATAAAGTCACCCCTCTGACTCAAAGTCGTTTTGAGTCAAAAAAACACCCCGCCGCAGCCGTCACCCCTCGATCGGGCCTTGGTCGTGGTTGAATAAATAATAGAATTTTTGATTATGAGACTTAAGTTGCTAATCCAAGCTACCCCGTTTTCCGCTCACTGGTGTCTAGTGTTAGTTCGACTTTTGGTCTAGCTAACCACTATATCTAGTGATCTTTGGTGAGGGCCTCATCAATAAGGCGTATCTAGGTCTCAATTCCAAGCATGTAGTTCTTTCAAAAAAGTTGCAAGACGATTTTCAAAATATTTCAAAAAAAAATCTAACGTTGCACAACAAATCAGCAGAGTATTTGATATCGTTGACAAATCTGTCGTGCGATATTTTGCAGCAAAAGGCAGTTAATTACAGAGATAAAACCTTGGTCTAGCTGTTAAACCCTTATTTTCAGGTCGTTAAAGTCTGAAGCTTCTGTGGGAAACTGTTAGAAACTTAAAATGAGTAGAATTTAGGCACGAAATTCGGCCGTAGGGATTGCCTTTTGACTCAGCAGCTTCTGCTGAACCGCTTCCTGATCGTTATTCACCGTATGAAATTGGCTTTGGTAGGCGCCTTGGCGACGTAAATAATTAATAATCTTCTGATGCGTGCCCATTTTGTCTGAAGTCCATTTGGGCGCGACGAGTTCTTCCCAGCGAGAAGCATAAGCGGCCAAACGATGAAGAGCGATACGCGGCGAAAGATGCTGCAGAAAAAGCTCTACACGACGGGCGTAATCATCGAATTCAATCGGTGTAAATTCCCCGCGGTGATAAATATCTTCAAGTGGAGTGTTTTTTAAGACGTGCAGGTTGTGCAGTTTTACATTCGTGATGGGAAGGGTATTGCAGATTTTTGCAGTTTCGATAATTTGCTCGTCTGTTTCGCCAGGATTTCCAAACATCAAATGAATACCTAGATCCACATCCGTATTGTCGGCGATTTTGTGAATGGCAGCGATAGAATCTTCTGCTGTATGGCCTCGACGCATGAATTTCAATTGGTCATTGTCGAAGGACTGAACACCCATCTCGACTGCGATAAAAGATTTTTGATGGTACTCTTGCCACAAATCCAATACCGCTTTTGAAATACAATCGGGACGTGTCCCCAGGACTAAGCCTTTCGTAAAAGGATAAGACAGGGCGATGTCGAAATTGTTTCTAAGTGCTGAAACTTTCGTGAAGGTATTTGTGTAGGCTTGGAAATAGATTAAGAAAGATTTGGCTTTGTATTTAAATGCCAAACGTTCATGGAATTTGTCGATTTGCGCACGAAGCTCCATAGTCATGGCTTCGGCATTGGCTGCAGATCCCCAAACATCGCAAAACACACAGGTCTGCATGCCCTTCAGACCCATGCGGTTGGGACAGTTGTCCACCACCGTCACCGGGATCTTATACACTTTCTCACCAAAGAGGTGATTGTAGTGCTCGGCAATTGTATGATACGGAAGTCCAGACCAACCTTTTTCCATAGGGGTTCTTATATATCCCAATCAGAGGAAGTCAACGCTATGACCGATATGAAATGGGCCGACATAGGTTTTCGCGTCGAAATAACAGGCGATGGAAGCCCCAGCTTGCGACTGTTGCAAAGCCTGCAAGAGCAGTATACCGAAGGCGAAGCCATGCATCACTCTGGCGGGGCCTGTATTGAAACGGACTTGATTTATGGGGCCTGCATTCGCGAAGTCTTTGCTCATACTGTGAACCCTGATTTTGTCGTAGTCGGACTCGGCTTAGGCTATATCGAAATGTTTATTGCACGCGAGGCCTTGCTGTTAGGTCAAAGCGTTTCGTCGATTCTCAGTTTTGAAAGCGTACCTGGACTACGTCAATACTTTTGGAGTTGGCTTTACAATCAAGCATTGAGCCCTGAAATCGAAAAAACCTATGATCATGTTGTGGAATGCGTTCTGACGGGCACCGCCATTACGAAAATTCAAATCAA
>JANNCH010000377.1:0-1641 GCA_031386315.1 Pseudobdellovibrionaceae bacterium | reverse complement strand
CGCCGGGTTTAATTCCTACCAGTTGGACGGTGAAGCTTGGGATGAAGGCTTTTTCGTCGAGCGGGACCCAAAAATTTTCGCGGCCTGAGAGGTGTTCTGCGGGCTTGCCGAGGAATTCTTCGACGGACTTGCCATCGACGGTGGAGCTGTAGTCGATGACGGCGAAGTCGCCCATTTCCGCAGCGCGGTCGGTGATGTCGTTGAAGTCGGCGAAACGTTCTTGAAGTGCAGTGAGCTGAGTCTCGATTGCCTCTGCAGGCACAGCGAGTGGTGGCACTGTGACGCTGATTCCTTTGTAGTCAGGAAGGGCTACTTCGGGTGCTAGAGTTAGTTGGGAAGTGAAAGTGAGGCTGCCATCGGCATGGGTGGTCACGGCTTGTGGCGCGCCGAAGTCCATGATACTGAGTGACTCTTGCTTTAGAGTCTGCTCGTAGGCCTCGTTGACTAGGAAGTCACTGAGTTCGGCTAAAATTTCCTTTTGGAAGCGTTTTTCGACGACGGCGCGTGGGGCCTTACCTGGACGAAAACCTGTCACCCGGGCCTTACTTGCATAACCTCTGACAATCTGTTCGCGCTGATTGTAGACCCGCTCTGCTGGTATTTCCACGCGAAGTGTGGCGACACACTTTGGATGCTTCTCGACGACTATGTTCATGATAAATAGGACCGACTTCGGCGCCGGGCGCGGAACCTAGAAGAATCTTGCGGCACTTGTCAAACGAGGCTTCTCTTTTGTCGTTCAATCGTCGCCAGCGGTAAATCCCGACCAGTGCCAAAGACCGGGATTGAGTTCACAACAGGCAGCGGCGGCAAGAGTGTCTGCGTCTTGAGGATTTTTCAAAACGGCGAAAACGGTCGAGCCGGATCCACTCATCAATGCGGCAGTGGTTTCCTCACGATCCAGCAGCCACTGCTTCAATTCCGCTAGGAAACGATGTTTTTCAAACACCGGGCGCTCGAGGTCGTTGATGAATTGAACTCCTCGGTCGACCTGTGTGGAATAACGGATGCCAGGTATTTCAAACGATTGTTTCCATCGCCCGTAAGCATCGGGTGTTGGGACGCTGAAAGCGGGCTTCAGGAGGAGGATGGGTAGCTGGGATGGAGAGGGGATGGGGGCGAGTTTTTCGCCTCGTCCGGTGCAGCGAGAAGCGCCAGTGGTGAGGAAAAAGGGAATGTCGGAACCGAGTGTAGCTGCGAGTTCATGGAGGGCTTCAACTCCGAGCTTGAAGTCGTGAAGCCGATTGAGCGCGAGCAAAGTGGTGGCGGCGTCGCTGCTGCCGCCACCGAGGCCGGCGCCATGCGGGATGACTTTTCGGAGTGAAATTGCCCAGCGACACGTCACGTCCGCTGCGTTCTGGTAGGCGTGCATGGCTTTCACTACTAGGTTGTTACCGTCGCTGGGGATAGCAGGGTCGTCGCATTGAAATGAAAACTCGTCGGCTTCTTGGAAATCCAGTGAATCGGCGAGACCGGGGAGCTTGACCATGGTGGTATCGACCTCGTGGAAGCCGTCCTCGCGTCTGCCGAGAATCCGGAGCGATAGATTCAATTTCGCGGGAGCGGAGAGTTTTAGCATTTTCATCATCGTGATTCTTTGACGATCATCAAAGCAAAGGAGGAGAAAAGGGTGGGGGAAGG
>JANNCH010000300.1:0-2287 GCA_031386315.1 Pseudobdellovibrionaceae bacterium | reverse complement strand
GCCGTGAATTCGTCTTTTTGCTGACGAAAAACATAATCGTCCACGGCTTTAATCATTTTATTAATTAGCTCGATGTCGGCGGTGCTCACAGTTTTTTCTTCTTCAATCTTAGGCGCCGGCGGCACTACGGGGATAGCCGTCGCGCCATTACCCGCGGACTTGGACTCGCGAACCTCTTTTGAGCAATCACATTTGTGATTCCAACCAGCACAAGAACTCAGAAAAACCAATGTAAGTAATAAAAATATATTTTTCATTTAATTAGCCCACCCGCTCCACCAAAGTGGCGCGCCATTTGGATTCGCCTTCGCATACTTATAAAATTCTTCAAAAAAAGCCACACGATCCTCTTGATATGGGCGCTTCCAACTGCCTTCGACATCTATATCTGTGACCTCAAAATCATCACTGAGCTTTTTGTTACGTTCTAAAATATCTGTCAAACTTATATTCCATGCAGAGCGAAGCATATCGTACATAATCATAAAAGTCGTGGTACGTCCCTTGCCGGTGCGACAATGAAAATGCACCCACGAAGTCGGCGGCAAATTGCGCACAGCTTCGATAAAGCGATCCACTTGAGAATTGCTTGGGCGCATATGATCTGTAACAGCCAAACGCAAATAACTTTGCCCCAGACTGCGCACAAGACTTTCTTCCGTTTCAACACTTCGAACCTTCGAACCAGCTACTTTTTTACCAACGTGTACTTCAGATAAAAATCTTTTTTCTCGCTGGGTGGTTTCATCGGGGCTCATTCCAACATTCGCCCAATCGCGATCCGACTGCCATGTCACAGGCTTGTCATTGATAAGTCCATGGGACTCTTGTCGTAGATCCACAACAAGTACAACTGGAGCTACTTTGACAATGGCTTTGGCACCTGCATTTGTGAAACTTGCACTGCCAGACATTTTGAGTTCTTCATTTTTACGAAAACTGACCGGTGTTTTTGTATCCAATTTTTTATCAAACACTAACTGCGCATCTTGTGTCGCCGTAGGTGTCGTATATCGAAGATTTTTTTGCACAAGCTTACTGCCCGAGGCACAACCTGAAAGCATTGCGATTCCAACGAAAACATTCAAAAGAACTACGACTGTTTTCATACCAACGCCTTACGGTTGAAAAGCTCTTTCAGTACGTCATAGGCAGAATCCTGTGTACGTAAATAGTAGAGTGCCTTTAAAATATCTTGTTGCTCTAAATTCAGATCACCACTTTGACCAAGTCTGCGCAAACGATCTTGAAAAATATGGTACAAACAAAGTGCGCCTGCTACCGAAATATTGAAACTTTGAACAAAGCCTGTCATTGGGATAATCACACGTTCATCTGCCGCTGCGATAATCTCTTCGCTGGCTCCACTTTTTTCATTTCCTAAAACCAAGGCCGTCGGTGTCGAAAAATCAATTTCATGCAGAGGTCGTGAGCCTTCTAAGGTTGTCACACATATTTTGTAACCTTGAGATTTAAGACTTTTTACAGCATCAGCTGTTTGTTTCCACTTTGTTACTTCGACCCATTTGTCAGCGCCTTGGGTGACTCTGTTAGCTTCTTTGAATTTTTCTTGAGTTTCTATCACATGAAAGTTAGCAAAGCCCAAACCCTCGGCACTTCTCATCACGGCCGAGATATTTCCGCGATCATAGATGCCTTCTAAAACCACCGCCGTCGAAAAATTACGCTGTGACACCACTCTCTGAATTTTCTCTTTACGCTCTTCAGTTAGCAAAGGTCCAATTTTTTCCAAAATCATTTGGTAATGAACTTTTAAATGGGTATCAATTTCTAATTCAGTGGGGTACGGAAACAACTTTAGCTCCTGCCTATGTCCACAGCGCTTGCGGATTCTTAGCAAGGTCACGGGTAATATTTTTTTGGTGGGCCTCTAATGTGCCACCGCCAATTTCTAGCAGTTTGGCATCACGCCACAGTCTTTCGACGACATACTCGCCCACATAACCGTAGCCACCCAAAACTTGGATCGCGCGATCCGCAACATTTTTAGCCATGGTTGTTGCTACAAGCTTGGCACCATCTGAATCCAGACGATTGCCCTCTTTAGCTAAATCCAAACGACGGGCAGTTTCATAAACATAGGCTTTAGCTGCGCGGTACTCGGCATAACTTTCAGCAATATAGCGTTGAATTTGTCCAAAGTGGTTCAGCGAACGACCAAAAGCTTCGCGATCCACAGCGTACTTATTCATTATCTGCAAAGAACGACGGGCAATACCCAAGCTCATGGCTGCCAAAGTCAGACGTTCAATTTCTAAATTTCTCA
>JANNCH010000273.1:0-8504 GCA_031386315.1 Pseudobdellovibrionaceae bacterium | reverse complement strand
CTTTTGCGGCCCATCCAGTTTTGTTGCTTCGGTTTGGAAATTGAATTTGCATAAAGCCTGGATTGCGAGAGGAATCAAAGGATTGAACCGGTTTTACTCGTTCGAATGGATTGACCTTGAAAAGAATATTCTTAACTTTGTCATCACGAATATTGAGCTGTCCTTCTTCGATACAAATCATATAATCAAAGACAGAACTCGAATCCTCGTCAGTCAAGTCGTCAACATTATCTTTAATAACAATATTATCAGTCACGGGTTTTGTTTGTACTTTGTCTGGTGTGGGTGTTTTAGGCTTTGGCGGGTTTACTGTAGGTGCGATGACCACAGGTTTTCCAGAATCTTTTTGCTTTTCAGATTCTTCAACCGCATTTTTTTGAAACTCATTGAGTATTTTTTCGCCTTCCACTGAGGTGTGAATATTTATCTTTTTTATTTCCACAAATGAATACTGAATAGTCACTGCCATTCAGAATGACTTGCCAAAAAGTATGAGCAAGGATTTTTTCTGATGAAGATGTCACTTCAAACACATAGTCATCGATGGGTTGTAGATCACCTTCGGAAAAGTAACCTTCGCTATTTTTTGCAAGTGGATTTGTTAAGTTTTTTACTTGAGCATTTTGTGGTGTATTTAAAATTCTTGCATAACGCTGGTGATTTTTTTCGGATGCATTTAAAAAACGTACCATTGATCTTGCGGGTGTTGTGCCAATTAAGTTGTCTGTTTTATTACGAAAGGGTACGCCCATTTTTGAATCTTCGAAACTTTTTGTTGCGATGTACAAAGGTAAAATTGTCAGCGTACTAGCGCGACAATCATTCTGCGGAAGCAAGCCTTGGGCATCACTCCATACATACTTGGCGCTTGCCACCGCCATTGGCGAAAGGCTTAGTCCACATACGAATAAAAATGATGTTAAAGCAAAACGATTCATACTTGTTCCGTTCAAATTATTATTTCCAGCAAACACCTTTTAAGCTAGCGGCCAAACCGTTTGTGAAAATCACACTAGCATTGGTAGTCGCGTAGGCTCTTGCAGAGCGTGGGTTGTTAGAGCGTAGTACTTTTTCACCGGGAATAGTGACTTCAATAACCGAATTCACAGCATCGCTCGGGTCTTGTCTAAAGATGCGTACGATCGAAATGGGTATATTTTGTGATTTTAAAGTCTGCCCTTTGCGATCTTTCATTTGGGCGCTGTAGCTAGGCGATGTCGTTAATAAGCTTATTTTGCGAATAGGACGCACGGCTTGAGCTCTACCTTGGGTGATGTTTGTATGGCCGAAAACATTTTTTTTCTTAACCATACTTATGGTCAATTTCATTCCGGCTTGATCAGTGAAGCTACATTGTACATTCGCCAGATTAACGGTTGCAAAAGCATAAGGGGCCATTAAAAGAGTGCAGACAATTGACAATAGATACTTCTTCATAAGATCTCTCCTCGCTCATAAGCTTAAAGAGCAAGGACTTTGCCATCTGGGTGCGATTAAATTCTAGCTGAACAGATTGTGATGTCTCATACTGAGACAAGGGGCATTTTTTGTCGAGTGATGCACAGTAGCTGTTCGGTCTAGGGGCTCTTTCTTCTTTTAGTGAGAGGTAGGTGCGTTGTGTTTTTACAGCTGTGATGGGTATGTCGAGCCTACAGATTTGGCTCAAAAATATGACTAGCGCAGATTTTTCTTGAGTGCAGAAACGAGCGTCCAATTGCGGGCATAGGCTTCGATCTCGGGCAGGCTCACCATAACAAATAGACCTTTATCATCCATGATTTTATCCGAGAAATATTTTTTCTCGATCAGTGGATTCACCTCTTCAACGCGAATGAGGTATCCTGTTTCTTTCATTGATTCATTCTGCACATCGTTTAGATTCACCTTGTTCATACCTTTGGCATCTGGTGTAACTTTGCGGGCAAATACGATAATCCCATTCAGGACTCTAAGTTCTTCATCTTTGAGTGCTGGCATGCGATCTTTTTCTTGTTTGTAAATCCAGTCGTTGTACCAATCTACGAATGAAAATAAATCCTGAGGGCGCAGATTTGTGATTTTTTGGGTCCCATCGCCACGCTCTTCAGATTTGAGATAACCCAGGCCGACCAAGGCATTCACGACAGTTTGCATTTTGTTGGTCGCTTCCTGAAAAATTTGAATGGTGTAATTTCTAAGCAGCGGGGAATTGAAGGTGATGAAGTCACCTTCGGGCTTACCGTATTTGTGACCAACAAGGTTTAGGATTGAAATGTATTTATTCACAATGTGGGGTGGAAAACGTTCTTCGTCAGGATTGCTGGTTTCTAGCATGCGAATTTTTTTATTTGCTTCGCGTAAATTTTCATTCAGAGTTTTAATGATCGCTTTCAACCATACGGGCAGTTGATCCATTTGTGAAGTGAGCGAGTCATAGGGAAGTGCAATGACTTCCGTATCTTTGAGTGCTTTTACGTTGGCACTGCGAGGTTTTAAATCAAAGATCGCCATTTCGCCGACCATAGCCCCAGGGCCTATTTCGGCAAGAATAACTTCCGAGTTACCCTTTGTTTTTGTGATCGCAAGGGCGCCGGATTTAACAATAAACATTGCGTCTGGCGCATCACCTTCGCGAAACAAATAAGTATCTTTTGTTACTTTCTTGCCTTCAGCCACAGTGATTCCCCTAAAGTAATAATTTTGTTAATTTAGAGTCTCATGGGCTTGCAGTCTGGAGCAATCGTCATCTTTCCTTCTGTGGCAGCTAGAACTTTTTCAGGACTCAGGTCGGGCGCGTATTCTCGCAAGACAAATCCATTTGCTGTGACATCGATGACGCCGTAGTCGCTAACAATTTTGTTAATGCAGTTGATGCCTGTTAGTGGCAACGTGCATTTAGTACGTAGTTTAGAATTTCCATCTTTATCAGCGTGCTGCATGGCGACGATCACACGGCGAGCGCCGGCGACAAGATCCATGGCTCCGCCCATGCCTTTGACCATTTTGCCTGGGACCATCCAGTTTGCGATGCTGCCACCTTCGTCCACTTCCATGGCACCTAAAATAGTAAGGTCAACGTGTCCTCCGCGGATCATCGCAAATGAATCCGCGCTTGAGAAGTAACTTGAGCCTGGAATTTCTGTGATGGTTTGTTTCCCTGCATTGATTAAATCAGGATCGACCTGCCCTTCGGTTGGAAAAGGGCCCACACCTAAGAGTCCATTTTCACTCTGTAACATAACGAATTTTTCTTTTGGAATGTAGTTTGCTACCAGCGTAGGAATTCCAATTCCAAGATTAACAACGTAACCGTCTGCAACTTCTTGAGCGATACGCTGAGCAATTTGTTCTCTGTTGAGTGGCATATTATTTTCTCACAGTTCTTTGTTCGATGCGTTTTTGGTAGTTTTTGCCAACAAAAATTCTTTGTACGTAAACGCCGGGTGTGTGGACTTGGTCAGGTACGAGGTCTCCGACTTCGACAAGCTCTTCGACCTCGACAACTGTGATTTTACCTGCAGTCGCTACCATCGGATTAAAGTTGCGAGCTGTTTTTCTAAAGATAAGATTCCCGAATTTATCAGCCTTCCATGCTTTCACGATGGCAAAGTCACCGACAATGCCGCGCTCAAGGACATAATCGCGACCATCAAATTTTTTAATTTCTTTACCTTCAGCCACTAACGTGCCGACTCCGGTTGGGGTGTAAAATCCCGCGATGCCTGCTCCACCTGCGCGAATACGCTCGGCCAAAGTGCCCTGGGGGCATAGTTCAACTTCTAGTTCGCCGCTCATGAATTGTTTTTCAAACAAGGCATTTTCACCGACATACGAAGAAACCATTTTTTTGATTTGTTTGTTTTGCAAAAGAAGGCCTAAACCAAAATCATCCACACCAGCATTATTAGAAACGCAGGTTAAGTTTTTAACCCCCATCTCGCGCAAGGCGCCGATGCTATTTTCTGGAATTCCACAAAGGCCAAAGCCGCCAACGACCAAAGTCATTCCATCTTTTACGTCATGCAGAGCGCTCATCGCATCTGCATAGATTTTTTGTTTCATCTCTTACGCCTTTTCAATGATCAGAGCAACGGCTTCGCCGCCCCCGATGCATAAAGTTGCTAAGCCATAGCGTTTGTTGTGTGTATGCAAGGCATGAACAAGTGTTGCAAGGATTCGTGCGCCAGATCCACCAATAGGGTGACCAATAGCAATCGCGCCACCGTGAACATTCACCTTGGCCGCAGGAATTTCGAGTTCTTTCATAGCAACTTGAGTGACAACAGCAAAGGCTTCGTTGATTTCCCAAAGATCGATATCGCCCACTTTCAAGTTTGCTTTCGCAAGGGCTTTTTTGATCGCGCCCACTGGAGCTGTGGTGAAATATTTTGGTTCGTGAGCAAAAGTTCCGTGCGCTACAATTTTAGCAAGCGGTTTTATGCCGCGCTTTTTAGCTTCGCTTTCAGACATCAGAACGTGGGCTGCGGCGCCGTCATTAATTTTTGAAGCATTGGCAGCTGTAATTGTTCCAGTTTTTTCGAAAGCAGGTTTAAGGCCTGGAATTTTTTCGAAATTAGTATTAAAAGGATCTTCATCTTTGTCGATTGTCACTGCACCTTTTTTGCCTTCGATCACAACGGGTACGATTTCATTTTTGAAAGTGCCGTTGGTTGTTGCAGCTTGCGCTTTTTTGTAGGACTCAACGGCAAAAGCATCTTGTTGTTCACGGGTAAAATTGTGTTCTTTGACACAAATTTCAGCAGCACTTCCCATGTGGAAATTATTGTAAGGGTCCCATAGACCATCTTTAATCATCGAATCGACCATTTGTGTAGCGCCCATACGGTAACCTGTGCGTGAATTCTCTAACAAGTGCGGTGCAAGAGTCATATTCTCTTGACCGCCGGCTACCGCAATCTGTGTGTTGCCAAGGGCAATAGAATCTGCGGCTAACATCACAGCTTTTAGACCTGAGCCACAAACTTTATTGATCGTAAGACAAGGTGTTGTATTTTTTAATCCCGCATAAATGGCTGCCTGTCGAGCCGGTGCTTGGCCGATACCTGCCGTTAAAACATTTCCCATGATGCATTCATCGATTTGATCGGGTTGCAATCCGGCGCGCTTAACGGCTTCTTGAATAGCAATAGCACCGAGGCGTGGGGCCGACAAAGAAGAGAGGCCTCCTTGAAATGAACCTACCGGAGTACGAACACTACTAACAATAACTACATTTTCCATAAAATAAACCCCTCATGTTAGGAGCCCATCCTCGTACCTTGCATTGACAGCTTGAGAATAGGTTCTAAAATACTTTACCTTGATAATTTACTCTTGTAATTTTTTATATTTTGGTGAGAGAGTCAAACAACAGCTTAAGGGGATACAACGCATGTCAGCGATAAAATTCGTCACATCATTTTTCGGAGCATTTCTAAGCGTTTTTGCAATTTCAGGCTCTGTCTGGGCGGGGACTTTCGAAGTTTCTGTGCAAGAAGGTGACCGATTGTTTGTAAAGGGTCTTTCTGCGCAAGTTCAATTTATTGCGCAACCAGGCGCAAAAACATTGAAAGTGAGTGGGGTGGAAGATAGCTCGACTACGGGTGTTTACACTTTAAAGAAAAAAGACCGCACAATTGAAATTCGCATGAATGATTTCGATTCCAAAAAAGATTGGAAAGAGTCCGTAGCAAAAGCCAGTAGCTATATGCGAAAAATTGAAATTATGGGACCGCCCATGCCTGTGGATCTGCATTTGCGTGATGGTTCTGTTACTTTGCAAAAATGGACTAAAGAAGCCAATATTAGTTTGATCAATGGCCGTGTGCTTTCACAGAATGGTTCGGGCCCGCTGCAAATCAGTCTGCAAAAAGGCGACATCAGTGTTTCTGATCACAATGGCAAAGTCAGCACAGATGGCTATTCTGGCAATAGTACGATCAAAAATATACAGGGTGATATTGAGGCCCAATTATTCAGCGGAAATTTATCCGTCGACAAGGCGCGTGGGGCCTTGATTTTAAATGCTCAACAATCAAGCAGCAAGGTGACGCAGTCGTCTGGAAGCATTCAATTTGAAAACGGCAAAGGCAGTCTCAGTATTCAAGGCTACCAAGGACGCATTGAGGGGCAAACGGGCGAGGGCGCATTGACAGTGAACTTTCTGCCTGAATCCGAGCTAAATATAAAATCGAAGTCAGGAAGGGTCAGTATTCAAGCGCCAGCGAACTCAGGGGCTTCTGTGAATCTTTTGACCATTGATGGTGATATTTTTGCTCCTAAAGAGCTTAGCGTGAATCGTCTGAGTTCTGAAAAAAGTGTACGTGGACGCTTGCGCGGAGAGGCACAAAAAGCTAGCATCATCGTTCGCAGCCAAGAGGGTAGTATTGTCATAAAATAAGCCAGAGTGTCCTCTGGCTTTGAAATAAGTTGACAGAATAAATTAAATCATTCAATTCAGATAGATATGGCAAAACCAATGAAGAAAAAAAGTTTGATCAAGAAGGCCGTAAAGGCCGTGTCAAAAATAGTTAAAAAGTCGACTGCTAAGCCTGTGGCGAAGGCGGCGACAAAGCCCGCAAAAAAAGCAGCTCCCAAGCCTGCTCCGGTTAAAAAAGCCGCACCAGTCAAAGCAGCTGTGAAGCCTGTTGCAAAAAAAGCAGCTCCCGCACCTGTGAAGCCAGTTAAAAAGGCGACTCCGGCGGCGGCTCCGCAAAAAGCTGACAAGTCTGCAAAAGAGAGCAAAGAGACTGTCAAAGAAGCTAGGGTTTCAAAGACAGCTCCAGCTCCGGTTGAAAAAGTAGAAAAAGTTTCTAAAAAAGATGCAAAGGCCAATGCAAAAAAAGCAGGCAAAACCGCCAAAAAAGACGAAGACGAAATAGAAGATGATTTTATTTCTGACGACGACAATGGACACGACGAAATCGGCGAATACGAAGAAGAGCTGAAAGAAGTTGAAAGTCTTGATGACGAAACAGAAGAAGTTGTCGAGTGGACACAAGAGGTCAAAGACAAGGGTGACGAAGAGATCTACTTAACGGATGCTGAGGGTCGTCGTTATTGCCGTGCTCGCGATTGTGACCAAGCAGCCATCGTAGATATCTACTGCCGCTATCACTACCTTTTGTTTTGGCGTAAAATTCAAGTGCGTAAACGCATCTTGGTAGATGGTAAATTAGAAAAATATATCGAAGAACTCACAGGCCGTTACCCAGATAAATTCTTGGAAATGATTCGTCGTGATTTGCGCACTGAAAAAGATTTCGTCTCTGCTATTCAAGAGCTTGAAATCGATGAATCAGCTCTTGAAAATGACGGTGAAGAGGATACTCAGACCTTTATCGACGAAGTGCGTGGCATGGGCGAAGGCTCTGGCTCGGGCGTCGAGGACGAAGAGTTCTAGAGTTTACTGTTCATACTAAATAAAAAACCCCCTGAAGGTTTTCTTTCAGGGGGTTTTTTATAGAGTTTTAGTGAAGATCTTCTTTTTTCTTTTTGCCAGTCTTGATCGAGCCAAACATACGAGGGTTTTTGTCCTCGTCGTCAGTTTCACTTTCTTCATCGATGATATCTTCAGCTTCCACTGCTTCATCGGCCACCGCAAGAGCGTCTTCTGATTCTTCCTCTTCAGCGACGAGACCATCTATATCGATACCAAGAAGCTTGTTAGCTTCGGCCTCTAAGCTGCTGTTTTCGGAAGTGTATTGGATAAATATCTTTTTGCCTTCCACTGGAAGTTCTTTCCAAATGTAAGGTAGATCCATTTCTTTTTCTTCGGCCTCAGCCTCTAGAAATTCCAACATCATTGTGGCCGCAGCATCTACGCAGTTATGAATGCGCTCGAGGGCATCTTTTTCTTTGGCTGAATACTGCATAGAAGTTTCGAAATTGGATTGGCGTAGTTCGCCGGGGCGACGGAATCCGACGCGAAGCAGCACTTCCTCTGGATAAATGCGGCCTTCGACGATGACGGTGGCATCTTTCATATAATCTGTGAAATTTTCGCGAAAAACGACTTCAATTTGATCTGAGTATTCCTTAGGGAATGCTGTCCATTTTTTTGAGCTCTTCATTCGAGGGGTCATTGGGTCTCCCTTTATTGACTCCGGCACGGGCCTCCTCTATAACTCAGGATCTTTAATGACACAAGAGGCAATGATGAATACAGAAATCAGTCCAAATCAGACTTCGCAACCTAGCCAAGATATCGGCAAGGGGCGTGGGGTCTATATTTCGACCTACGGTTGTGCCATGAACGTTAACGACTCTGAGCGTATGTACACGCTTTTAGAAATGGCGAATTTCACACCTGTGCAAACTCCCGAAGCCGCAGAGCTTATCATTATCAATTCTTGCTCGATCCGCGAAAAACCTGTGCATAAAGTTTATTCTGAAGTGGGTCGTTACTATAAGTTAAAAAACAAAAATCCAAATATTCGCATCGGTGTGGGTGGCTGTGTTGGCCAGCAAGAAAAAGACACCTTGATGAAAACTCAGCCTATGATCGATTTCGTTTTTGGAACGGA
>JANNCH010000239.1:0-1706 GCA_031386315.1 Pseudobdellovibrionaceae bacterium | reverse complement strand
ATTCTAGCGCGCCTCCCGTGAACTAAGCATTTTGAAGTCATCTTGTGCCGAACGATTCCCGAGATTTCGCCCATGACCTCGCCGCATTCTCGCTCTCTGCTCCAGACGCCGATTGGCGCCAGTTCGAGTCCGTCCTTCGTGTTACCTGTGGGTTTGGTCAGTATTATTTCTACTTGGTGTTTGAGCCTTCGAGTCATCACAGAAAGACTGGCGCCTGCTTTGGCTGCTGGCAATGCGGTTCTCATAAAGATTTCTGAACTCAGTCCAGTGACGGCTTGGATACTTGCTCAGGCATTTGAAAAAGCCCAGATGCCCGCAGGACTTGTGCAAATGTTGCAGGGGCAAGGGCAACAGGTTGGCAATCTGCTTGCCGGTCATCCATCCATTCGAGCCGTGAGCTTTGTAGGTCGTGTGGCTAATTCTGAAACTGTCGTGAAGTCAGCCGCTGCTAATTATAAGAAAATTCAAATTTGTAGCGGTGTAAAAAATTCTGCTTTGGTTTTAAATGAAACTGATTTTAAGAAAAACATGACTTCTATTTTAGAAAGTTTTTTAATCGGCCAGGGCCAGATGTGTTGGAACACGCAGCGACTATTTATCAGTGAATCAGTGGCAGCAGAATTTATTCAAAGTTTACAGAATGAAATGAAGAAGCAGACTCCTGCACACAATCCTGACTCCGAAACTCTTTGGTGGCCAGTGATTGAATCGGTCATTGTGGATAAAATCCTGGAAAAGTCTGCTCTTGCGAAACAAGAGCACGCCAAAATTATTTTTGGTGGTGAAAAGGGCAGTGGTGCTGGATATTTTGTGCAGCCGACCTTTACCTTGGATTTAACGAATTGCTCTGTTCTGCAGCAAGATGAAATTCATGGGCCATTATTTATTGTGACGCCGGTGAAATATCAACATGAAATGATTAAGTGGTCGAACACAGGTTATCTTGGTCACTCAGCTGTTATTTGGGGTCCCGCCGATAAAGTTCAGAAGGCTGCTCAGGCTTTGCATTGTTCCTATGTATGGACTAACGGCTGGCTAACCAATTATGACCCAATTCCTGGTCATAAACAATCGTCGTTCGGAAATATGGATATGCATGCTTTTGGCAACTTTTTTAGTGATGTCAAAAAAGTGTCGAGCACCTATTAGAGTCAAAGTGATGACGTTTATTCGTCAGTGAGTTGACGATTTTAATTCAATGTATGAATTTTGGCACGTGTGCGCACTTCGCATTGATTGCAATAGGCCTCTTCTTTAATGGCCGAAGTACCACGATCAGAAACGTGTTTGAGCTCAAGTACAGTGCCGCAAAGTACGCAATTGTTTTGGGAAATTATAAACTCACGGTGTTTCGGAGTATCGGCTTTTTCGAAATAGTTGATCTTGCTTTGTTGCATATGTTCTCATCCTTGAGCGGGAAGTCTCGTCCTTGAGTCTTCGCTATTGCTGTATATATGTTGTATGCAAAAGCCGTTCACAGGCGAAAGTCCGGGCTTAGAGCCAACGATTCGTTGCTAAAGCATGGTATCAGGCATTCAGATGAGTAAAATTATCATTTAGATTTACGAGCATTGTGGGTGGGAACTCTGTTTCTACTTCGATATTGAATTTTTCGTACAGATTTTATAATCAAGGTATGAGCTATGTAGATGGCTGAAATGACAATACCAATGATCGAATGAGTGAGGCTAGACACAAAAGAAACG
>JANNCH010000164.1:0-8733 GCA_031386315.1 Pseudobdellovibrionaceae bacterium | reverse complement strand
CATCACTTTTCATGAAGAGTACGATCGTTATGATGCTGCCAATTTTGGAGTGAGTGGTGATAAAACCCAGAATGTTATTTGGCGTTTGGAAAACGGTGAATTGGACCATAAAAAACCAAAGGCCATTGTTCTTATGATAGGCACTAACAACTCTGCGTCTGATAAGCCCGCAGAAATTGTAGATGGAATTCTGACTATCTTAAAAGTTATTCGTAAAAAATCGCCGGATAGTAAAATATTACTTCTTGGAATCTATCCTAGAATCAAAGTGGGCTCACGCATGGATGTTATTACTGCTGTTAATAAGGATTTAGCAAAAATTCCGACTGGCAAAAGTTTTAAATACATTGATATAAGCAAAGCTATAAAGAATTTTGATATTCAAAAATTTGGCGAGTACTATCTTGTCGACGGGTTGCATCTTAGTCCGCGTGGCTATAAAAAAATTGCAGAGATCATTCGCCCCACAGTCACTGAACTAATGAAGGGCTACTAAAAGACTCTTGCCTTTCTTGATGATTACTGTAAATTATATGTAAGTCAAGAAGTCGGCGAGGGAATTTTATGCTTATCCTTACCCCCAAGGGGCTGTATTGTCCCGCTGGAAATTTTTATATAGATCCAAAGGGTGCTGTGGATAACGCCGTTGTGACCCATGCCCATAGTGATCATGCGCACCGAGGTGCACGTCAGTACTATTGTGCCCAAAGTGGCGTCAGTTTACTCAAAGCAAGGCTGGGACAAAAAATTCAAGTGCAGGGTTTGCAGTTTGGTGAAGTGATTCACTTCAATGGTGTCAGTGCCTCTTTACATCCCGCAGGTCACATCTTAGGATCTGCTCAGGTACGCATGGAATATGCTGGTGAAGTCTGGGTCGCATCAGGGGATTACAAGCGTGATGCAGATCCTACCTGTGAACCCTTTGAATCCGTAAATTGTGATGTCTTTGTGACAGAGGCCACTTTCGGAACGCCAGCCTATGTTTGGCAAAAGGACCTCAACCTTGGCAAACAAATTTTCGATTGGTGGCAAAAAAATGCAGAGAAAAGTTTGAACTCTGTGTTATTCGCGTACTCTCTTGGCAAAGCTCAAAGAGTCCTGGGTGTGCTAGCGCCCTATGCCGCGCAAGCTGTTTACTGCCATCCTGCGGCCACTGAACTGAATGAATGTTATCGGCAAGAGGGTATTCATTTAGCCCCTACAAAATGTCTTAGCCAAGCCACTGCGGAAGAAAAGTTGCAGGGGCAGTTGTTATTGGTTCCACAAAGTTTTTTAAAATCTCCGCTGGCTGCTATTTTAGGTGAGAATTATGAAACAGCCTTTGCCTCTGGTTGGATGTCCAAGGGGCACCATGGATACAGCCATGGTTTTGTGATGTCTGATCATGCAGACTGGAATGATCTTGTAAAAACGGTGGTGCAAAGCTGTGCTCGTCGTGTTTATGTACAACACCGTGGTGCGGGCGCTTTAGTGAAACATTTGCGGCGTCTTGGTCTGCAGGCATTTCCAGAAGAGTATCTATTGCCGCAAAACCCTGCACAAATGTCATTATTCTAAGTCTAAAAAGTAAAACCAAAAAAAGGTAAGACCAAAAAAGGTAAAACCAAATAAGAAAGATTAATTACTAAGCCCCATGAAAAAAGTTTCGCTGTCAGTTGCTGATTTTGCAGTACCGAGTCCGCTTCTGGGAAGCATTGATTCCTATTCTGGTTATGGTCGCGGTGCCGAACTAGGCATAGAGATTCATCAAAATATTCAGCGCGAGCGTGAAAAACTTCATCCCCACTACAAAGCCGAAATCACTGTTCGACAGCAGCTCGATTCTGAAGAATACACCTTTCAAGTGAACGGGCGCATGGACGGCATTTTTGAGAAAAATGAAAATTGTCATCGTACAAAAATTGAAGAAATCAAATCTAGCTTTAATATTTTTGAACTGGGTAAGCGCATTCGTGAAACCCATGAAAATCACCCCTATGTGTGGCAGCTGAAAACCTATGGGTATTTTCACTTTTTAAAAACCGGCGAAATACCCGAGCTTTCATTGTTGTTGGTGTCTTCTCGTAATTTTGAAACTCAAAGCATTGAAATAAAGTTAAACATCGAGCTTTATAAAAAATGGCTTGATCGTCGAATGCAAGAGCTTGCACAAGAAGCCCTGCGGGCTGAAAAAAGATTCAAGCGTCGGCAAAAAGCTTCGCAAAACTTGACCTTTCCATTTGCAAAACCTCGTATGGGACAAGTTGATTTGATTGCCACCATTGAAGAGGGGATGCGCGAATCACGGCCGATGCTGATCCAAGCCCCCACAGGTCTTGGTAAAACCATTGGTGTGATTTATCCGACTCTGCGCGAGGCCTTGGGGCGCGGGCAGAGTCTTGTGTATCTAACGCCAAAAAATAGTCAACACAGTGTCGCCGAAGATGCCATGGATCGATTGCAGGCCCAAGGGGTTTCGTTGCGTTCGATGACTCTGACTGCAAAAAGTAAAATGTGTTTTAAGAACGAGCCCATCTGCAACCCTGATTTCTGTGAATTTGCCAAAGATCATTATACCAAAGTGGCCGAGCACCAAATCGTTGAACAATTATCACGTAAAAAAAATCTAACGGCCCGCGCGTTCAAAAAAATTGCTAAAGACCATGAAGTCTGCCCCTTTGAAATTCAACTGGATGCATTGGTCGACGCCGATGCTGTGATTTGTGATTACAATTATGTTTTTGGACCTCGCTCGCCATTAAATCGTATGGAAGGGCTCAAGTTTGAAGCGCAGGGGAAGCCCAATCTTGTGATCGATGAGGCCCATAATATGCCCTCTCGAACCATGGATTATTATTCACCACAAATCTCAGTTTTTACCCTCGACCGAATGCGAGAAGATGTTAAAAGCCTTCCACGTAAATTTCGTGATGAGGTTCTTGAATTGTTAAACTCGAGTATCCAAGTCGTCAAAAGCTGTGCTCCACCCGCGATCAGCAAAGCTTGTGAAATCAAACCACCGCTAGCGCCTTTTCTTTTACAAGACCAACAACTCAGAAATTTTTTATCGACTTATTTAAAGTCGGATGTGGATATTAAGCCGCAGGATGTGGTTTTGCGTTTGAGCTTTTACTGGAGTGAATTCACAGAGGCCCTCGAGTTTTTAGGCGCTGGTCGCAAAGAATTTTTTACGACATTTCAATTCAATCCCGAAGCGGTGAAAATCACTTGCTGTGATGCCTCTGAAATGTTGAAGGACAGTTATACCAAATATTCACAGGTTGTCGCTTTTTCGGCGACACTCAAGCCCTTTGATTTTTATAGTCGACTTTCGGGATTGCTTTCAAAAGAACTAAAGACCGCAGAATTTGTATCGCCTTTTAAAAAAGAAAATCGCAAAGTCCTTATAATTCCACAGATCTCGTCTAAATATTCAGAGCGAGAAAAAAGTTATCCACGCGTTGCAGATGCCATTCAGCGCATCATATCCCTTAAGCGAGGTAATTATTTTGCGTTCTTTCCAAGCTTTGATTTTTTATACCGTGTGCTGGGCGAGTTCAAAGCCCCTGAAGGGGTCAGTGTGCTAGCTCAGCAGCGGGGAATGCAAAAAGATGAGATCGATCATTGGATCGAAAAACTGAAAGAACCCGGTCCTGCACATATTATATTTGCCGTTCAGGGTGGGGTTTTTTCAGAGGGCGTGGATTATCCAGGCGAAATGATTATCGGAGCTTTTGTTGTGGGGCCACCACTGCCGATATTTGATCTTGAACGTGAAAAAATGCGTGAGTATTACCAGGCACACTACGGTGAAGGCTTTGACTATGCCTATACCTATCCGGCCATGGCTAAAGCCGTGCAATCGGCCGGACGAGTGATACGTTCAGAAACTGATCGTGGTATTATTGTTTTGATGGATAGTCGTTTTACCCAAGGCAGCTATGTGAAATCCATGCCCCAGGACTGGTTTCAAACTTCGGCGAGCGAGCTAGTATCGGATAGTATTTTAAAAGACATTTCAAAGTTTTGGCAAAAGAAATAGAGTAGCTATGGCAATTACCATCCATGGATATGGTATTAAGATAAAAAAACCTCCGATAAGGCTTTCTTTTGCTCACATCTTTGATGAGGGCTGGAGAAAAATCCTATACAGCTGTGATTGGCATAATTTGATAGTGTGGCCGTCCATGTGCGGGCCTTTCTGATGGCCATTGTGGCCATCAGACCTTAAATACCCTACAAACAGAGATCGTGTTTTGACCTCTGGTGAATTTAAGTAATTCTGGACAGGAAGTCCAGAATTCAGCGTTCCATGGATGGATGCACGATCGACTCCATCTATTACTGCTCGTAAAAACATAAACCCACATCCTATTAAAAAGATGTGGGTAATAGCAACTCCATAAGGTGGCTTTTGAAAATGCTCAATTAAAAAATTGCAGGTTGTGCGATCGGAGCCGGTTTAAAATCCGCAGCCTCAAGGCTTGTGATCCCAGCAACAATCCAAGCTAAGTGAGATTGAACACTTGTGCAGATTGAGCCCGCAGTACAGACGCCGTGTGGGTCTTTGTCGATATCTGCACGGCTAGTAATTCCAACGATATATTTTTGAGCGCCCACTTGTAAGAAGGCAGGTCCACCCGAATCACCGTGGCAAGCACCTTTTCCAGATTCGTCACCAACGAGGATTTCGCTGTTTGAGTATTTAGCGTCTGTAAGAACAACATCCACTTTTCTTAAAGTCTCTGTGTCAGTGCCTTTAACGCCATCGGTGATGCCAAAGCCAGCTAACGTGACGAAGTCGTTATTTTTGATTTCGTGGCTAGCTGGGATCATGCTTGCTGTTGTGAAGCTTGCAGGAATGCCATCTTCAAATCTTAAAAGAGCCAAATCATCCCAGTCTTTGATTTCTGATCCTGTCAATTTAGCCCAGTTAGCTGCCGTAAGGCCGCCAGAGATCTGGCGGAAAAGGGGATTTTTTCCAAGGGTATTGAAAAGTGCATTTAGATCCGTCGGAACCGTTGATGAGAAATAAACAAAAAGTTGGGCAGGGTTTCTTTTCGTACAGTGTGCAGCTGTTAAAATGACTTTGCTTGATAGCAAAGTGCCGGTGCAAGATGAGATACTGTAATTTACGCTACCCAAAGGATCGCGAGTCGCAGATAAAGCAAAAAGTTGTACAGTCGAGTGTGCAATCGGATCTGTTGCAAGAACAACTTCGCCACCCACTATAGCCGAATTATCTGTTGCTGATTGAACATTTCCTTCGTTTTGTTGAGCGCAAGCAGCGGTCATTAGCAATGTTGCCGCCAGTACAAATCTTTTCATTTTTCCCCCGTGAGCCCCTCATGAGCGCAAGCAACTTAAATCATCTTGAGAGGACGATTGCAAAAATATATTTTCAATACGACCCATAAGGAATTTTTATGGATTGTAAGTTGTTGAAATTGGCTACGTATTTCAGATGTCCCAAGTTATGACTCGATGATGAATTTTTCTTTGGCCACGTGGTGAGAGGATTTTTTGGTGAAATTATCCGGTTCTTACTGTTAAATTTCTGCATGGATATTTTGAATCAATTAAACCTCGAAGAAAAAGCTCAGCTGCTCTCGGGCAATGGCTGGTGGCAAACTCACGCAATACCGAAATTAAATATACCCGCGATGTATCTAACGGATGGTCCCCACGGACTACGCAAAGCAGATGTGGCAGGCTTGGGTAAAAGTGTCCAGGCCACATGCTTTCCAACGGCTTCGGCGCTGGCTTCGTCATGGAATAAAAAACTGTTATACGAGGTCGGCGAGGCGCTAGGGAAAGAATGTCAAACTCACAATGTACAAGTGTTGTTGGGGCCGGGAATAAATATGAAACGCTCACCCATGGGGGGGCGTAATTTCGAGTACTTTTCTGAGGACCCCGTTTTAACGGGGCAGTTGGCTTCGCAGCTGGTTCAAGGTGTACAAAGCCAAGGCATCGGCACTTCACTCAAGCATTTTGCGGTGAACAATCAAGAGCACGAGCGTATGGCCTCAGACTCTGTTGTGGACGAACGTACTTTGCACGAAATATATTTGCGTGCCTTTGAAATAGTCGTGCGTGAGGCCAAGCCCTGGTCGGTGATGTGTTCGTACAATTTAATTAACGGCGTCTGTGCTTCTGAAAATAAATATTTACTCAAAGATATATTGCGCGAACGCTGGGGCTTCACAGGCTTTGTTGTGTCAGACTGGGGGGCCGTTAATGACAGGATTAAGGGTGTACAGGCAGGACTAGATTTAGAAATGCCCGGAAGTGGTGAATACAATCGTCAAAAAATTATTCAAGCAGTAAAGGGCGGCCATCTATCTGAAAAAGATTTGAATAGTTCTGTTGCAGCCTTGCTTGAAATTATACTAAAGACAAACCAGCTTAAGAAAAAAAATTTTAGCCATGATCCGGTGGTTCACCATCAGCTGGCTCGTCGCGTTGCGGGCGAGTGTATTGTTTTGCTCAAAAACGAAAGACAATTGCTGCCCATTCAGTCTTTGAAAACAAAAAAAATATATCTAACCGGACCCTTTGCGCGTGAGCCCAGATTTCAGGGTGTGGGTAGTTCGCAAGTGAATCCGAGCCGGATTTCAAATGTACACGATGAACTCGTTGCTCTGCTTCCATCACATGTGAAAGTGAATTACAGCGATAAACTAAATCATGAAAGTAAAAATCTTGCGGCCACTGCTGATTTAGCCATAGTTTGTGTGGGACTCACTGAAAGTGCCGAATCAGAGGGGTTTGATCGAAATACTTTGGCCATGCCCACTGATCACAATCAATGGGTGATTGAAATCGCGAAAGTTCAAAGAAATACCGTCGTCATTCTGTTCAATGGATCGGCCGTTACAATGCCTTGGCTACCAGAGGTTCCTGTTGTGATTGAATCTTGGCTGACGGGCCAAGCCGGTGGGGGTGCTTTGGCGGATATTTTGTTGGGAGTTGTGAATCCTTCTGGCAAATTGTCAGAAACTTTTCCGCAAAGCCATGCGGATACACCTACAGCACATGAGTTTCCGGGTATGAACAAGCAGGTGTTGTATCACGAGGGACTTTTCATAGGATACCGCCACTATGATCAAAAAAATATGGCTCCACTTTTTCCATTTGGTTTTGGACTTAGTTATACTCAGTTTGCTTTTAAAGATATTCGAATTTCGCATGCAAAATTAGCACAAGATCAAGATATCGAATTAGATGTTTTGATCAAAAATATAGGGCTGCTTGCAGGTGCTGAAGTGATTCAGGTATATGTTCATGAAAAAACACCCTCTCACCTGCGACCTGTGCATGAGTTAAAAACTTTTGAGAAAGTCTATTTACAACCCAATGAAGAAAAATGGGTTCCGCTAAGGGTATCCTATCTGGACTTTGCCTATTACGATGTTCAAGGAAAAGATTGGCAAGTGAACTCAGGTGTTTTTGAACTGCATGTCGGAAGCTCATCCAGAGATCTGCCCTTGAGTATATCAGTGGACGTACAGGGTAATAAAAAACAAATCACTCTGACAAAGCATTCTTTACTCAAAGAATTTAAAAAACATCCGCAGGGTTCTAAATATTATTTGCAGTTATTAAAAGCAGTGGGAATAGATTTGGATGAAAAAAATCCAAACGAAATGCTTGTGGCTTTTTTAGATGATATGCCGGTTCTCAAAATCCCCGCATTTTCAGAGGGGAAGCTGACCGATGAGGCGCTCAGCCATTTGTTGGTCGAGACAAATTCAATTACTTAATGGACGGAAAAGTGCAATTGGCGTTGACGCGGATGTGCGGATATAAGACGTGTTGCCTAAATAATTCATGCTACCGAAATGAATCTTTTTGAGTCGTTTACTGCTGGGCAGGGTTGTCATGAGATGTCCCTCGAATTGCCGAGCAATTCGTAATTGTTTCAAATTGAGATTGCATTGAAATCCCCATGCATCTGCCGACACTTCAAAGTAAGATATTAAGTGGGGGAACCGAAATGAAAAACATTCTATTGGCTTGCTTTGCCTTTGCTGCAATAATTGTATTATTTCAAAACTGCTCAGCGCCTAATTCAGGCGGCTTAGATCAATCTTCGTCTACTAATATTGACAATAATAATACAAATGCTAATGTCGAGACGCCAATCGCTATTGTGAGCTTAACTGAAAAAATTTATCCACACGAGAGCGCACAACTAATGGCCTCTGGTGGGGTTCCTCCTTATCAATACAGCGTCATCGATGGTGCGGGCAGTGTAGACCAATCTACGGGTGTGTACACAGCCGGCAACGCCGCGGACAGTGTAGTTATTCAAGTGATGGACAGTCACTCAAATTCGGCTAAGGTTCGCGTGACGGTACTGGCAATTGGTTCACGCGCATTGATTCCAATTCATATGTCGAAAAAAGCCAGTATCAATGGCTACTTTTATAGCGATATAAAATCTGAGACTACCATCGATACAGCACTTGCAAAGGTTAAAGGCTACACCTATGTGGCTGTTCTGTTTAATTCTTTCAATATCGCAAATTCACCAGTGCAAATTTTTGAATGCAAAAAAGTGATTTCAACATCAATTACAGATTATTTTCTATCGACCTCAACGTCTTGCGAAGGAGGTACCTACGTAAAGTATCTTGGACTCTTAGA
The DNA here is from genome assembly GCA_031386315.1 of Pseudobdellovibrionaceae bacterium. Classification (GTDB taxonomy): domain Bacteria; phylum Bdellovibrionota; class Bdellovibrionia; order Bdellovibrionales; family Bdellovibrionaceae; genus JANNCH01. The sequence continues at coordinate 102 of JANNCH010000164.1, read as the reverse complement.
GTCTAAACCCATTGGCAATGTTAAAACTGCAGTTCATCGCTGCGTTCGCAAAAAAGGAAAAGCCATGCATTTAACGACGCTCACAAAAGCTGATTGCAACAG
>JANNCH010000163.1:0-12634 GCA_031386315.1 Pseudobdellovibrionaceae bacterium | reverse complement strand
CTCACGCGCATATAGACGTCAAGAGGACCCCATATTTTGCTGTTACCTTCATGCAAGCGTGGATTGAAGTTTAAAAAATTGTTTTGACCAGAAATAATATCGACAGCACGTAGATACTGGTCAGCAAATTCTTTGGTTTTCACGTTTTTATCAGAGATCGTTAATCGCAGGTCAACGATCTGAGAAGTTTTTTTACCGTTATCAGTTGAGCTCCAAGTAAAGTCGCGTTTGAACTTTTCGCCATCAACAAAGAACGACCATCCTGATTCTTTTGTTAAATGCAATTTTTGTAAAGATTCAATTGGGTAAGATTTGCCGTTGCTATCAACGCCGTAAGCTTGAATCGATTCTTTAAGTACTTTGTTTGAGCTATAGAGCAAACCTAAAAGATTCCATTTCGATTCGTTGCCTGTGAAATTACGAGTTTCGATTCGCGATGCGCCCAGTTTTTGTAGTTGTGAGTTCGATCCGAAAGCCAAGGCCTCTTGCACAGCGCTGAATTTTTTCTCGGTTGAAAGCTTTTTAAGATCGTAGAGTTGACGGGTGGTTTGCCCCGCTTTCCATACGGCCTCTGCATGGGGGATTTTAACAAAAAGAACTTTTGTATAAAGACTCAGTGCAGTTTTAAGAGCACTTTCTTGATCTAACCATGCCGTTTGCGGTACGCCCTGTCTTGTAACCACTGCGCCACGATAAAGTCGTATGACAGACTGTGAACCAGAAATGCCTGGTGATAGGACGGCCCCTTCAAGTTTGATGCGGCCACGGCCTTCAAGATATTCATCACGGATATAGACATGGTTTTTTGGCAAACGCTTAGCCAGTTGCTCGTAGGACTCAAGCATATGAATACGAAGTGCCGGAGCATGGCGTGCCTGGCTTTCAGAGGATGCGGGGAATATAACTGTATGATGTGAAACCAAAGCAACGTCGCCACTGATAACTAAGCCGGCACCAAGTCGAAGGCCCAACTTGTAAACATCTTTTACGATATAGGCATCTTCGCTAGAGCTGGGCTCTGGATTGCGAATGAATTTGCGATCTATGTTGATAATGACTTGATTGATCAGGCCGTCATCGATACCGAACCAAGTCGGCTCAATCGTAAAATTCTCTGTTGCACCAACAACTTTTCGACCTAGATCCCAAGACATTTTAGCTAATTTTTGAATGCCTGGATAAACGTAGCGAGTGAGTAACTCAGGTCCGTAATCAACCACATCTCTTGAATATTCTTTTAAAGGCAGCACATCAGATTTTGGAATTTCACGAGTGAAAACTTCAGATATTGTATTGCCACGTTCGTCTTGAGAACCAATAAGTCCAAAAGCTTTAACCATAGCATTGCGTCTTTGTAGCAATCTTTCAATGATGAGTCCTTCAAAGTTGTGTGGGACCTTGTTGTGCCAACCGCCAGCGCGAACGGCCGCTTCGATTTGCTCGCGTGAAAGAGTAGCTATCTTACGAATCATCCAACGCGCATCTGCATAGGTAATATGCCCAAGATAGGCTTTAGGTAAAAAATCAAAGGTGATGCGGTCACTGTCTACAGAGGCAATGGGTGTGTATTTGTAATCCAGTGGAGATTCGCCCGTCGTTCCACCGAATGAAAAACCCATATCATGAACCATGTAAAATAGCTGAGGCTGATCACCATCTTTGATGACTAGCTTTGTATTTTCATTTTTAAGATCTGAATTTTGGAGCCATGCTTGAAATATAATTAAACCACGAAACTCACGACGTGAACGCAGTTGTTCATTTTCAAACTGCCAGCCTGCCACTCGATTGAGGTCTTTGGCTTCACGATACTCTAGTAGGCAATCTTGGAATTCTACAAAATTTTCACCTTTGTTGTTTTTGCCCGACTGTGAAATGAAATTTTCAATTTCTTTTGATTCGTAGAATTCATTCCATTCACGTTTAAAATCATCCAGGCTTGTTTTGCCTAAGTTCACATGACAATTTGAATAGCGCTTCATTTGATCTTGATGCATTCCTAGCATTTCACTGAGCAATGATGCAGTTGTCTCAGAGCGTATTTCACGACCAACTTTTAGTTTTATTTCGTCGCCATTCTCAAGTTGAATTTTCATTTTTGGTTTTGTTTGGGATTTGATCATTTCAATAAAATCACCAGTAGCTTTTTCAGGAAAACGCACCTCTGTATTTTTATACATAGAGGTTTCTACCAACCCCAGTGAGTTTGGCGTCGCGCGATTATCAGCAGCTGACAAATCAATCACACCGTTGTCGCTGGGGGGATTGAGTAGTGAAAGGTCCATCCCTTGGGATTTCATTTTGTTGAGGTCGTTTTGTGAGTAAAAGCGTTTTGTGTCGGGATCATAAAGGTTCGTAGCTTCTGCCACAGAATTGTTGTTGGGGCCGGCCACGCTAAATTTCTTTAGACGAGTTGCAATGATTTTACGAATGTAGCCCCAGTCTTGAATGCTTTCGATATTGGCTTTTGTAACTTCGCTCAGGCGAAGGGCCATTTCGAGCTGAGCGTAGCCTTGTCTGTCGTCTGGATTTTTTACGACTTGATCAATCCAATGAATGGCTAAATCAAATGCCTTGATGAGTTTACGCTTTTCGACCCACTTTTCGGCCTTCTCTTGGCTTTTGCCGTCGATTTGGGTGCTCATGCGAAGCAGGTTATCTGCGATTTGGTCACGTCGTTCTTGGACTTGCTTTTGAAAGCTGCGTAGCTTGCTTGCCGATAGCTGCGAGCCACTAAAGAATAGTCTTTGAATTTCACTATCCTGTGTAGGGCTGAGGGTTTCAGCTAGGGCATAAGGTGCTGATATGAGAGTTGAAAACGCAAGACCCATAGAGATGATAGAAGCTTTGAATAGTGCCAACTGAAGTCCCTCCGACAGAACCTCGGATTGCAGGTATTGTTCCCAGCTTAGGTGGCCTTAGTTTGCATTTGGAGGCAATGGGGGTGTCTAGCAAGTTTACGCAATGACGGCCGATGCGCGCCGATTAATTAGGGTTGAAATTCTTCCTTTGTGTAGGTGCGATCTTTGCACTTCAAATAATAGAACGCTCCGATAAGACTAAACAATAATTGCAGAACTTGAAGGGCAGTGACGACCGTTGGGCCGAGCTCAGTTTCTGTGCCTGTATATATGTTAAATAGAAAATAAAAAGCAGCCTGACCTACGCCTACCCCGGCGGGCGATATTGGAATGGCAGTCGCCATGAAGCCCAATGGTGCCACTAGAAAGTATGTCTTTAGTGGTACTTCAATGCCGGCCGCAACGCCAGCCACAGACAAAAACAAAACACTGCAGATTTGCGCTAAAAAACTGAGAAATATAACCAAAAGAATGGCTTTCCCGTTGTGGCCGTAAGAATGTATTGATTCATAGAACTTAAGTGTTTTTGCAGCAAGTGGCATTCTCTTTAAAAAAGAATGTAGCCATCCTCTGGTGTAAATCTGTTTCGAAAAGACAAACATTAAGCCCAACGAACAACTTATGAACAAAAACAGAACCACGTAAAACAATGAATGCAGCGCTGGAATAGTGACCACGTGATTCAGGTCGTAGAACATAACAACCAAGGCCATCATGACCATGGAATACAAGCCTAGAATGCGATCCATTAGAACACTTGTCACTGCGACAATTTTAGTGCCTGGGTGTTCTTTCGTGAAGTAATATGCCTTCACGACATCACCGCCTACACCACCAGGCATAGCAAAATTAAAAAAAGCACCAATCATTGAAAGTTTGAAAACAGGCCACGATCGCTCTTTGATATTTTGTGATCGAAGCAGCAAGCGCCAGCGTTCACTGCCAAAAAAAAGATTCAGTGAGACTAGAAAGATGCTTAAGGTGCCAAGCTGCCAAGTGAAGAGGTTTTTCAGCGCGCGGAAATTCAGTTTGCCAGAAGTGGCCAGCCAGTAAAGTATACCGACTGCAACCACTAACTTAATGACGAGAAAAATCCGCTGTCTGGATTTCAAGAATGAGTCGCCCAGATTTTTTTCAAATTGGTCAAAACAGCTTCTAGGTTTTTCAGTGGCAATGATGTTGGTCCATCACACAAAGCCGCCGCGGGATTTGGATGAGTCTCAAGAAAAATTCCATCCACGCCTACGCCCATAGCAGCACGGGCCAAAGGCCAAACCATTTCGCCTCGTCCGCCACTGCTTTCGCCCGTTGCACCTGGCAATTGAGTCGAGTGCGTGCAATCCATGATAACTGGAAAACCTAAATTACGCATATCAATCAAACCAGTCATATCATTGATCAGGCGATTGTAACCAAATGTGGTTCCGCGTTCGCAAAGTAGAATGTTGTTGTTGCCAGCTGCTACAGCTTTCTGTGCAATAGCCTTCATATCCCAAGGGGCCAAAAACTGTCCTTTTTTGATATGAATAATAGTTCCTGTTTTTGCGGTCTCCACTAAAAGATCTGTTTGGCGAGATAAAAATGCAGGGATTTGTACAACGTCTGCAACTGCTGCAGTTTCTTTGACCTGAATCGTTTCATGCACGTCTGTCAAAAGCGCACAATTTAGTTCACCTTTGATTTTTGCTAAACTATCCAGTGCAGAGCGAACACCTGGACCGCGAAAGCTAGTGGCGCTTTGGCGGTTGGCTTTATCAAAAGAACATTTCAAAATCCAAGGGATACCTAATTTTTTAGTGATTCTTTGGATTTCTTTTCCGGTTTCCATCACCATGCCGTGATCTTCGATAATATCTGGGCCAGCGAAAAGAACAAAATTTTTGCCGTCACCCCAAGTGATGGTTTCACTCGGAGTTTTAAGTGTGACGACATTTTTTAGAGGGCCAAAACCGGTAGTCATAGAGTGTCCTTAATTAATTATTTCAAAGCTGTCGTAACGGCTTGGATGATTTTATCTTGAGTTGCACTATCCATATCTGGGAACATCGGAATGCTGATCACATGCAAAGCTGCATTGCAAGCAATCGATAAATCAACTGAAGCGTCCGCTGTGTGTTCTTTGTACCAAGGTTGATCTGGCATGATACGTGGATAATGAATAGATGTTGGTACTCCGGCCTCTGTCATTTTTTTCGCAAAACCGTCGCGGTCACCGATTGTCAGAGTGTACTGTGCCCAAACGCTGTCACGATCCGATTTTACAAATGGAGTAGAAAAGCCTGGGGCTTTGATTCCAGAGAAGGCTTCGTTGTAACGAAGAGCAATCTTTTGACGTTGCTCAACTTCCCAATCATAGCGTTCTAATTTAGAAAGCAAGATGGCACATTGAAGAGTGTCCAAGCGGCCGTTGATACCTAAACGTGTGTGGTAGTAGCGTGTTTCAGAACCGTGCTCACGAACTTCTTTCATGATTTTAAAAAGATTGGCGTCGTTCGTGAAGACGGCGCCTCCATCGCCGTAGCAACCTAATGGTTTTGCAGGAAAAAAGCTGGTCCCGCCAGCAATCGACATGGCACTACTTTTCTTTTCTTTGTAGCGTGCGCCGTAACTTTGTGCCGAGTCTTCGATCACATGTAAATTGTGTTTTTTAGCGATGGCATTGATTTCATCCATATCAGCCATTTGTCCATAAAGTGAAACAGGCACGATAGCTTTTGTCTTTGAGGTGATCGCTTTTTCGATCTTACTGACGTCGATGTTGAATGTGCGAGGGTCGATATCAACGTAGACTGGTTTTGCTCCGGCTAGAACGATAACTTCAGCAGTTGCAATAAAAGAAAAAGCTGTAGTAATAACTTCGTCCCCTTGGCCGATTCCAAGTGCCATCATAGGTAGAAGTAATGCGTCGGTACCGCTAGCGCATGCAAGCGCGTATTTAGTACCCGTGTGTTGAGCCAGTTTTTGTTCGAGCTCCGCCACCTCGGGGCCGTTCACGTAAGCTCCGTGATCGAGAACCTTTTGGATGCGAGCGTCGATGGAAGATTTAAGTACTTTGTACTGAGTTTTAAGATCGATAAAAGGAATAGTCATGATGCCTCCGGTTCAGAGCGAGTATCTCTCTGGGCGATTGAAAAATCCATGAAAATGATCATTGCATAAGTGCGTTGTGGTGAGAACAGAGCTAGAGTCGTGCGGACTAAAAGTCACTCTGAAAAGCAAGTGAAAACTGTTGTTTTTTGGACATTCCAGGGTGTGTTCTTTTGATGACAAATTGAATCAATAGCCGAGTCTTCTGGACCTTGCTGGGGCCGGTCAGTAAGATGTCACCAATTCATTAAGAGGTGATTTTTGATACCCGTGGTTTTATCCGGCGGCAGCGGCACTCGATTGTGGCCAGTGTCGCGGCAGCAGATGCCGAAACAGTTTTGTGATATTTTTGATAAGCCTTTGCAGACAATGACTTTGCAAAGAGCTTCGCGATTTGGCGCTCCTCTTGTCGTAACTTCTGAGGCTTTGCGGACTTTGACCGAGCTGAATTTGAAAGATCTAAAATTGCACGGGACATCAGTGATCTATGAACCCTTTGGAAAAAATACTGCCCCCGCCATTGCAGCCCTCTGTCGTATTCTAGAATTGCATGGCAAGGCTCAATCTGTGGTTGGAGTGTTCCCTTCGGACCATCTTGTTCAAGACGAAGCTGAGTTTGCGAAAATAGTAGAGGCGGGTGAAAAGCTTGCTCAGACGGGGCAGATCGTCACTATTGGTATACAACCAACGTATCCAGAAATTGGTTATGGTTACATTCAGGTGCGCCAGCAAGCAGGGGTGCCTGATTTGCACAAAGCTTATTCAGTAGTTCGCTTCCATGAAAAGCCACCACTTGCTAAGGCCGAAGAGTTTTTAGCTCAAGGTGGTTTTTATTGGAATGCGGGTATTTTTATTTTTAAAGTGTCTCGCATGGTTGAGCTTTTTAAAATGCATCAGCCCACTCTGTGGACTCAAATCCAAAAGCTTAAAGATGATGCCTCGAACATAACCGATATCTACCAAGCCGTTCAGTCTATTAGCATCGACTATGCGATTATGGAAAAACTGAGTGAGCAAGAGCTTCAATGTATACCCGGAAGTTTTGGCTGGAGCGATGTGGGTTCGTGGGATGCCGTTTCGTCTTTGTTGCCAAGCTTGAAATCGGAAAACTATCAAAGTTCAAATAATTTTGTGTTCGGTGATTCTGGTAAAAATTATTCTTTGGTAGGTGTTCAGGATATAATCTTGGTGGATACTGCTGACGCACTGATGGTAGTTAAAAAAGGTCATTCGCAAGATGTGAAACATATTGTTGAGTCTTTAGCGAAAGACAAGTCTGTCTTGGTGAAAGACCATGTATTTGAAAAACGCCCTTGGGGTGATTATGAAATTCTGCGTGATACAGAGCATTTCAAGTCAAAGGTGATCCATGTTCGTCCTCATTCGCAAATTTCTTATCAATCCCATGCAAAACGTGAGGAACACTGGATTATCACGCGTGGGCAGGGTGAGGTCGTATTAAATGACCAAATTATTCCGATCAAGGCTGGAAGCCATGTGCATATCCCTGTCGGAGCCAAGCATCGTATTCGTAATAATTCTGATGAAATGATTGAGTTTGTTGAGGTACAACTAGGTACTTATTTTGGCGAAGATGATATTGTTCGCTATGAAGACGACTACAAGAGAAAATGAGCGAGAGGACCCGTCGATGTCAAAACTGCAAATACCTGTGTTGAAGACCAAATCGCCTAAAAGCAAACCACTGCCAAGTACCCTGGGCTTTGGAAAATACTTTTCAGATCATATTTTTACAGTCTCGTATTCGAAAGAAAAAGGCTGGAATGATCCAAAGGTGATCCCTTATCAGGATCTTAATTTAGACCCGGGTGCCAGCGTCTTGCACTACGGTCAGGCATTATTTGAAGGCATGAAGGCATTTTTTCAAGAAGATGGTAAATGCGTAATTTTCAGACCTGAATTCAATTGGCAGCGTATGATGGCGGGTGCCGATCGCTTGTGTATGCAGTGCCCACCGAAAGAAATGTTCATCGAAGGCATCAAGGCTTTGATCAATACGGACAAGGATTGGATACCCCACGAAAAAGGTTGTTCGCTTTATATTCGTCCCACGCTTATTGGAACAGAAGCTTTCTTAGGGGTCCGCCCTGCAGAAGAGTATTTGTTTTTTGTTTTGTTATCTCCGGTGAGTTCTTACTATAGCGAAGGTAGCAAGCCGATTAAAATTTGGATCGAAGAAGAATACATTCGAGCTGCTCCGGGCGGCTTGGGCGCAACAAAAGCGGCTGCGAACTACGCAGCCAGTTTAAAAGCTGCACAGGAAGCAAAAAAACATAATTACTCACAAGTATTGTGGTTGGATGTGACCCATCAGTACGTCGAAGAAGTTGGAACAATGAATGTGTTCTTTGTTTTCGAAAATGAGATCGTCACACCTGCTTTGGATGGAACGATCTTGGGTGGTGGAGTTCGTGATTCTGTCATTCAAATTTTAAAATCTTGGAATTTGCCAATTCGTGAACGCAAAGTGAAGTTGCAAGAAATCCGTGATGCTTCTGCAGCGGGAACATTACGAGAAATTTTTGGAACAGGTACTGCTGCAGTGATCAGTCCTGTCGGAGAGCTGGCATCTAAAAATGGAAATCTTGTTGTGAATAACAACGAGACCGGTCCACTGGCGACAAGACTGTATGATGAGTTAACGGGTATGCAGAAGGGCGCAAGACCGGATACGTTCGGATGGTTGAGTTCGGTAGAGTAAGGGCACGATCGCTCTTGATACATTTTCGGTCTCTACTGCAGTGATTGTTTTGTGATAGTGCATCCGTCCATGAGAATGCTGAATTCCGGCCATCGTGGCCGGAATTAGATAAAAATCCCTTAAAGAAATTCTGCAATCTAAAACCGACCAGGAAGGTCGATTTTCAGCGTTCCATGGATGAAAGAACTATCGTCGTAGCTTTTACCGCTGTAAAAACCAACCCATCAACAATAAAAATTTTAAGGAACTAGTTCCAAGTTACCTTCGATGACGATTGCGCCCAATAAATTTTTAGTGCCGTAGTAGCTTTGTAAGACGGGATTTTCATTTTCATTTTCATTTTCATTTTCAATTTTAGATTTTAGATTGAAAGCGTACACGGCGCCGCCAATAGCTTCTGACGTGATTAAGGTGTCGCCTTTGAGGGTGCCGATTTCTTCATGATCTACATTGAAAACGATTTCGCCTTCTTCTTGCTTCATAACGATTTCAATATTTGTGCACGGAGTTTTCTGATCCTTACTTGTTGTCATCATTCCCGTTGAAGATTTCCAGTGACCATTGAAATCAACGACTGCAAAAGAAGAAATTGATATTGTCAGGACGCCGAAAAATAAAAGTATTTTTATCACGGTTGCTCCAGTTCAAGGCACATCCATTGTACTGGTGGCTAAAGGCCAACGATGAAAGCTAGTAAAAACAAATAAAAAAAGGAGAGTCGAAGCTCTCCTTTTTTAAAAGACTTTAAATTTAGGTGTTCAAACTACATTGAGTAGTAAGAAGTGAATAGCTCTGAGTCGAAGTTGAAAGGAACTGCGTCCAATTTTGGTTCGTCAATGATACGGCCGATTTCTTTGTCGCCGTTAGCTTTCTTTTCCAAGAAGCCTGGAAGCGGCAAACGAGGAGTTTGCTGAGCTTGCAAGAAAACTTGGTTGCTGTAAGCAGCATCTTTAAGGCTGATCTCGTCATTTACTTTTAAAACGACTGAAGAGATATCAACGCGTTTGCCATTCACAAGTACTTTACCGTGAGAGATCAATTGCTTCGCAGCACGGATGCTAGGAGCAAAACCCAAACGGAATACAATGTTGTCTAAGCGTTTTTCAAGAATGTTTACCAAAGCTTCAGTCCAAGTAGTTGCTTTCTTACGTTTTGCAACGTCGATGAAGCGAAGAAGTTGTTCTTCTTTCATGCAATAATGGAAACGAAGTTTTTGTTTTTCTTCTAGTTGAAGAGCGAATTCAGAATATTTTTTTCTTTTAAGACCATGTTGTCCTGGAGGGTAAGGACGTCTCTCAAGGGCACCAGCTTTTCCCAAGCCTGGAAGCTCGGTCAATAAACGGCGTTGTAATTTAAAGCGTGGGCTTTTTGTGTTCTTTGCGGCCATAAATCCTCAATAATTAATTGATGTACGTTTCAATAAGACGCTAATAGATATTTGAGATCGCTAATGGTGTCAAGAAAAGCTTCTCTGAAAGACAAAAGAAGCCTGAAAGACCCAAAAGCTGTCCAAATCAATTTTAGCGGGGTTTCAGCTTCTTTTCTAGATACTGTCGCAGTATCGGGCAGGCTTGACCCGTTAAAACCTTCGCCAGTGAACCGTTTGGGCAGCTCTGGGTTTTGGATTCACGCACTTTACTCGATACAACTCTTATAATTGCCATACTTAAAGCATGAACCTGTCATTGGTGGCAGGCAAAATAATAGTCCCTTCCATTATTTGATGAAAATGGGATGAAAAGAAGATGAAAGCTGGCTGAAAAGCTGCTCCTTTATGTTGCACTTTAGTCTAGGTTGGATATTCTTTTCGTATGAAGGCAATATTTTTTACGTTAGTGATGTTAGTGACTTACAGCGGCAATGCGCAACAACTGGCAACAGCTGAATGGCAACAAGGTGTGCCTGTTCCTATTAATGGACGAGCTAACATTTTAAAATTGTCTGAATCTGACTTTTTGAAGTTTCAACGTGAGGGTCAGATCCACGCACAGGTTTATCCGGTGACTGTGACTGGGCTACTTCCGCCTTTTGAAGCTGCGAAGCGATTTTTTGATGATAAAGATCACAATCCGTTTAAAGAAATCCTGCGCCGTGTGGCTGTGGATATTTCGGGCTTTGATAATTTTAACGATTTTTTAGTGCAACTGGGTTTGCACTCGTATCCTAAGGCCACTGACACCGGGATTTACCAAATGCCTGTGGCTGTGGATATTCCAGAGCATTCTCCGGTGGGGATTGGATTGGTCGAGCGAAATGGCGCCAAAGGTTTCACTTTTTCATGTGCGGCCTGCCATACCTCCAATTTGTTTGGCAAAACAGTTCTAGGAATGACGAATCGATTTCCGCGAGCCAATGAGTTTTTTGTAAAGTTTAAACAGGCCGCGCCTGTTATAGATGCGGGTCTGTTTCAGAAGTGGACTAAGGCAAGCAATGCAGAGCGTGCCTTGCTTGAAGAAACTTTGACTAATATCAATCGTGTTCAAGTTAAAAAGCCCATTGTGTTAGGGCTAGATACGTCACTGGCTCAGGTGGCCTTGTCGATGAATCGTCGTAGCAGAGACGAGTATTCGACCCCATCATCGTGGTTTCAGACATTTCCTCGCAAGGACCCCTTTCTGGATTCCAATCCAGCGGATTCGAAGCCGGCCGTCTGGTGGAATGTGAAATACAAAAATCGTTGGTTATCAGATGGCAGTGTTGTTTCTGGTAACCCAATTTTTACCAATATTATATGGAACGAGATGGGCCGAGGCGTAGATCTTAAGCAGCTTGAGCCTTGGTTGCGTGACAACGCTAAGATCATCGACGAGTTAACGACCATGGTTTTTGCTTCTGAAGCACCAAGGTTCACAGATTTTTTTCCGGCTGAAAAAATTGAATTGGATTTTGCAAAGCGCGGTGAGGTTTTATTCAATCAGTCCTGCGCGAAGTGCCATGGTCATTATGAAAAAGCATGGAACTTGCCACAGGCCAATCAGCTAACCGCGGTTCAGCGCTTGGCCACCATGGCAGTGCATGCCAAAGAGCAAACTCCCGTTGTGGATGTGGGCACAGATGCCTACCGACGTTTAGGAATGAAATCCTTAGAGCAGCTCAATAATTTATCGATTTCGAAAAAAAATGGAATCGTAATCGAAACACAAAAGGGATACGTGCCGCCTCCGCTAGTGGGGATATGGGCTCGCTGGCCATACTTTCATAATAACTCGGTGCCAAGTTTGTGTGCAGTGTTGACTCCGACAGCTGCGCGTCCGCGGACTTATTATGCTGGCGAGGCCATTGATCGTGATAGGGACTTTGATGCTGATTGCAATGGCTACCCGGTGGCTGCTAAAATTCCAGCCAAATGGAAAACGCAAGAGTACTTCTACGATACTCAGCGCAAAGGGATGAGCAACTCAGGGCATGACGTGAATATCTTTATCAAAGAAGGTAAAGAGATCTTCACAGCCGAAGATAAAAAAGCATTGATCCGCTTTATGCAAACGCTCTGAGGCTCGGCCTTACAGAATTTGCATGACGAAGACATTGGTCACGCGATATGGTTTGTTGTGGCCAAACTGAACAAATTATTTATTTTTTGGATAGTTTTATTTTCGCTGGTATCTGTACTGCTAGCGAATGGTATTTCTTTTCATTCTGAAAATGAAAGTGCCTCTGAAGTTTGTGCTGTCGTCACTTTGGATCAGCACGATGCCCACACAGATCCGTGCAACGAAGGTTTCTGTCATTTGGGGCATTGTTCGTCGGTTACTTTTGTTAAGATGAGCGAGAATTATATTAGTTTTGATTTTGCAGTTCGTTATCGCAGCGTCATCCACAGTCTTTTGGAGCGCAGTTTAGAGAGTCCTTTTCAGCCTCCTCGAGCTATTTAGTTCGTACTAGCTGATAAAAAAATAATTACTTAAAAAATTCAAATGAAGGATGCTTATGCATTATCTAGGTAAAATCGTGTCTGTGGTGA
>JANNCH010000128.1:0-5935 GCA_031386315.1 Pseudobdellovibrionaceae bacterium | reverse complement strand
TTCAAGAGTTCACGGCCAAAACTGATCGGCTTAGCGACCTTAAAATTCATTGGCACTTCATTGGCCACTTACAAAAAAACAAAGCTAAGACTGTTGTTGGCAAAGCCGAAGTCATTCACTCGCTCGATTCTATTGAGTTGGCCGAGGTTTTAGACAAACAAGCCGAAAAATTACAGATTCAACAAAAAGTCCTCATTCAGGTCAACCTTGGCAACGAAGAAACCAAGGGCGGCTTCAGCAAAGAAGATGTGGTTCAGTATTGGCCCATTCTTTGTAAATTCCCTCACCTTGCGTTGAATGGTTTAATGACCATGCCGCCACTCACTGAACCCGAGTTGGCTCGACCTTTTTTCAAAGAACTGAAAGAATTGTTTATGGTTTTAAAATCAACGACTCCATCACATCACCCGTTTACGGAACTCTCTATGGGGACCAGCGGCGATTTTGCGGTGGCTCTATTGGAAGGAGCAACAATTGTTAGAATCGGAACGATACTATTTGGCGAAAGACCCACGAAAAGATAGAGTTGCAAGAATGAATCCTTATTTAAAAGCCCAACGTATAGGTTTTTTAGGCGCCGGTAATATGGCCCAAGCAATGATCAAAGGCATGGTTGAAGGGGGCTTCCCTAACGATCACGTTTTTGCCTCTAACCGTTCAACTGGGAAGCTGCAAAAGCTAGAAGATCTCTACAAAATACAAACTTTTACCAGCAACGAAGCCTTAGTTGAAAAATCAGATATTCTAATACTTTCAGTAAAACCTCAAGACTTGCTGGCTGCCATCGAGCCCCTCACGGCCGCCTTCAATCCCAATCAAATTGTTATCAGCATTGCCGCTGGTATCACAATTGATACTCTTGAAAAATTTATGCCGAACTGTCGCATCGCTCGCGTAATGCCAAACACCCCAAGCATCATTGGGCGTGGAGTGATTGGCTATGTGACCAACGAAAAAGATGAGGCCCTAGAGACACTGGTTGAAGATCTTTTCGCCCCTCTCGGCAAAGTCATCCACAACGAAGACGAAGATCAGTTCGAAGCCCTCATGGTAGCCTGTTCAAGCGGCACAGGATTTGTCTTTGAATTGATGACATACTGGCAAGAATGGCTGCAAGAGCACGGCTTTGAAGGCGAAGATGCCCGTCAGATGACCATCGAAACCTTCTTGGGCGCTTCAATGCTAGCCACTCAATCAAAAGATGGCATTGAAGAACTACAAGCTCGTGTGACATCAAAAAAAGGTGTGACGGCAGCTGGACTTCAGTCCATGCGCGAACTTGAAATTGAACGCGCTCTGCGCATCAGTTTCGAAAAGGCCGCCATGAGAAATAAAGAAATGGCCCGCGAAATTAAATAGCCTTGCGAAAGCCCTCCGTGAACCTTATTCTAAGAGGGTCTACCGACTATTTTTAGATTGTTCACGGAGGAACATTACTATGAAAATTACTCCTATCGATATCGCTCACAAATCTTTCAATAAAAAAATGATGGGCCTAGATGCTGACGAGGTCATGGATTACCTTCAGCAAGTTGCTTCTCAGATGGAAACTCTTATTCACGAACGCAATGCCATGCGCGAAGCTCTGCGCGAAAAAGATTTGAATCTGCACGAGTACAAAGAACGTGATCAGGTTCTACAAACAACTATTTCGACCGCGAATCAAATGGCTGAACGTCTTCGCCACGATGCCGAGCGCGAAGCGAAGCTAATCATTGCAGACGCTCAGCAAAAGTCAGAGATCATCACACGCGATTCTCGTGATTCATTGAAAAAAATGTATCAAGAAGTGACTGATCTAAAACGCGTTCGCATGCAGTTTGAGGCTAATTTGAAAGCTTTGGCGCAGGCGCACTTAGGTTTGCTTGAGCAAGGCGAAAAGTATATGCCGCAAATGCAATTGCCGAACTACAATCTAGCACCGAACACTCCTCCCCCTGGCTCTACTAACACAGGCAGTTCAAACGAAAGAAACACCAGCGTTTCTCCGCTATCACACGGCTAGTGTGCATAGAGCAAAAAGGCGCGGACATTTTGATCCGCGTCTTTATTCAGCCAAAATCTTCTAAGAATGAAATCATCGGCCCCCACAACGACGCCATTAAAATAAAAATCACAGCCCCACCCATAGATGGTGAAGCTAACACTGGTCTTATCGAATTTTTGGCGAAACTATTTAAGATTCCAAAGAGAGATTTGCAAATTATCAAAGGTGAAACTTCTCGGCAAAAAACTTTACTTGCTCACGGAGTTGATTTTAATCTGGCACAGACACTTTTAAAAATTCTCTAATCAAGCTCTTCAAGCTTAATGACTGTTTTCATTTCTTGGCCCATTTTCCAAATACCAGTCGAAGCGTCGTAAAGACTGGCAGGGCGCATCTCATCGTTCACGTAAAAAACACGAAACTTTGTGCCTGCATTGAATAGCACTTCGTGCTCACTCGGAATCAACGAAAACATTTCAATCTTTTTGCCATGTTTTGAAACGAACTCCATAATGCTGTAGGATTCACGCAACATATAACGATTTTCTACGGCCGAAGTACTTGTGAAAGCCGGAAATGTTTTAATTTCACCAACTACATAGGATTTTTTTTCATCTGCAGAAAGACTAACACCACGATAGGTCATGCCGCTGTAATCAGGAACTTTTACGAGGGCCGATTTTAGCATCTGAATAAAGGGTTCATGCAATTCAATGCCTTCATTATGCCAAAGTGCCGTGTTTACGTCTTTACAAAAAATAGAAGTGTATTCAAATATTGAAACAAATTCCGCATCACTCAGTCGGTATTCTTCCTGATATTTTTTGGATTGTAGCGCAAGAGCTCGCGCATTTTGATAAATGGCAGCATAGTTTGCCATCCCGCCGCGGTTCTTTTGTGACTCAAGATATCCTTGAAAACTAGATTCTGTGGCCTGTGCTGGTAACCGCGGAGCCTGATGAATACAAGCAGACGTAAACAAAAATATGAGCGTCAATATCAAATATTTTATACGCATGAAGCTCTTTCTAACCTATCGGCGTTTTTTACCACGAGTATTTTTTAATTCAATTTGCATTTCGACATCATCTAATTGCTCTTGCAGAGCAGGACCTGTTTTCTTTTTTCGATTCAAAGCTTTGGTTTTGAAGATTCGCTGATCTACACCATCACTGGTGTCTTCTTTAAATTTGCTTGTACCTCTTGCAAGAGGAGCCTCTTCTTGGCCATACATTTCAGATTTTCCACGAGGAGCTTCACGCGGCGTCGGTGTGTACCGAGTGGCCTTGGGCTCACCGCGAGAGAAATCAAAACTGTATCTCAGCATCGCACCCACATGCATTCCATTTGAAATATTTGTTCCTGTCAGCGGCAAACCAATATCAAGCTGAAAAGAAAAAGGGCCTCGAACATTATAGTGATAGAAAAAATTTGTATCAACAATTGAGGGGCTAAAAGCACCGTACTTATAACTGCCTCCATTCACATTGCTCAAATGCGCTTGGCGTGGAAATTTATTATTATTTTCGTCATCATCGGTCATGCTTTGATAACCAAAAAGTTCAGCACCAAGTCGTGAGGTACCAAATGTCGAAAAACCACCAAAACCCCAAGGAAGCAAAAACGAACGTCCCTCGGCCCGGTAAGTAAATCCACCGCGCACGTATCCAGCAAAACGACCGAAATCTTTTTGCGCAGTGATCTGCGGACGAAACTCTAAAACACCTTCTGAAATAATGACGTCATCACCACTTTCCATCGAAGATTTCTGCAAGGGCATCAAGACAGAAGCCTCAGGTATAAGCTCGAACTTGCCCGAATAAGCCAAGTATTCCATCCCCAAGACCATTTGGTTAAATGCACTGCCTGTGCGTGTGCCAGTGAAGCTCTTGCTTTCTGCGGCTCCGATGCTGCCCGAACCAAAAAAGGCTGTCTTGCTGCCAACTACGAATCGTGTGCCAAATGTCATATCGATGATCTGATAGTGGTTTCCAGAGGACAAATTTTCTTGTGTGCTACTAGAGCCAAAGTTGGACTCTGTGCGATAATATTGAGTGCTAAAATCAAGGTCCCAGTTGCCTTTGGCAAAATCTTTGTAGTTATCAAATGCTTGAACAGAGCAAGACAGCAGCAGTGATGTTAAAGTAACTAGAAGATTAATTGCAATTTTCATGACTTCCTAATATTAACTGAATTCACCATGGATACAAATTCAATATCGAATAAAAAAGCACAGCTCACAGTCATCTTCTTCACGGTATTCATTTACCTGGTGGGCTTTGGAATTATCATCCCAGTCATCCCCATCTTAAGTCGTGATTTTGGCGCCACGGCTTTGCAAACGGGACTTTTACTTTCTTGCTACTCTCTGATGCAATTTCTTTTTGCCCCCTTTTGGGGACGTCTGAGTGATCGCCTGGGCCGCAGACCTATCCTCACATTTTGTCTTCTAGGCGAAGCAGCCTCATACCTTTTGTTCGCCTGGGCACGCAGTTTAGAAATGCTTTTTGTCGCTCGCTTTTTGGCGGGATTTTTTGGCGCATCAATATCAACAGCATCCGCATACATTTCAGACATCACACCGCCCAACGAACGCTCAAAAGGCATGGCCTTGATCGGAGTGGCATTTGGATTAGGTTTTGTCGTTGGCCCCGCTCTTGGTGGCGGACTGGCGCTTTGGGGACAGCAAATCTCTGCAGAAAAACATTTTGATACAAGTTTTGCAGCACTTTGGGTTGCGGGCCTTTGCTTAGCTACGTTTATTTTTGCATTCAAATTTTTAAAAGAATCACTGTCTGAAAATTGTCCACGCGCAGAAAAACGTCATCGATTGTCTTTGATGTGGAAATACCTTTCGTCACGCACCGTTGGTTCTTTGATGACTGTTTTCTTGATTGCATCACTGGCGATGTCTGCCATGGAAGCCACTTTGATTTTATTCATGGGTGAAAAATTTAATTGGGATGTGAAACAAGTCAGCTTTGGGTTTGCCTACATTGGCGTGATCATTATTTTTACTCAAGGTTTTTTAGTGCGTCGCCTCTTGCCCTTGTGGGGCGAACGCAAGGTTTTGCGTTTGGGACTTTTATTGTTCGCAGTGGGCCTGACAACAATAGCCCTAGCAAATAATCTTGGAATGATGGCCCTAGCTATGACATTGCTGTCGCTTGGAAATGGGCTATCAAATCCATCTATTCTTGGCAGCATCAGCTTGCTGACCAAATCAAACGAACAAGGCGCTGCCCTCGGGGTCACCCAAAGCATGGCCTCACTTGGACGCATTATTGGACCCGCACTTGGTGGGGCAGTCTATGCACAGGTCGCAATGACGGCCCCATTTTGGGTATCTGGAGGCATGGCATTCATTGCGCTGGCAATCGTCTTACTCAATTATAAAAAACTTCCTGAGCTCGGAAAAACCCCTACTGTAGTCAGTGACAAGCCCGCTGTTGAAGTGAGCTATCTTGGTTTTTTTCAGTTCGATAACTTAATAAAAAATCGAGTGCAATTTTTATTGTTAGATTTAGGTGCCGACATCACTGATTGGTACAAGGGAATGCTGGCCACTCATCTAGAAAATTATCGACTGATCACCAATGAAAAAGAAGCTGTTGCTTTGGTCGAAGCTAAACAACTGCCAAAGCACTTTCCAATTGTAGTCCTCTGCCCGAATGGAAAATCCTCAAGCAAAGTGGCTCACATACTTGAAGAAATGGGCTATACGAGCGTTTTTGCTGTCGAGGGCGGCGTTAAGGGCCTTAACAAAGAGCGCACTGGGATCTTTCTTTAATTAGTGGGTCTGGAGTGGATAAGCCTTCAACAGGAATATTGCCACTCCGTTTTCGTCGAGGTTTAGGGTCTTTGCCTTAGTCAATGGCTCAAACGGCAGTTCTGATAGAGTACTATCAGAACTCTATAGAATCAGAAAAAAATCAGGAGCGCGTTTAA
>JANNCH010000126.1:0-1687 GCA_031386315.1 Pseudobdellovibrionaceae bacterium | reverse complement strand
TTAAACGCGCTCCTGATTTTTTTCTGATTCTATAGAGTTCTGATAGTACTCTATCAGAACTGCCGTTTGAGCCATTGACTAAGGCAAAGACCCTAAACCTCGACGAAAACGGAGTGGCAATATTCCTGTTGAAGGCTTATCTACTCCAGACCCACTAATTAAAGAAAGATCCCAAAAGAATAGGGCCATGGATATCATCCACAGCCCTCTTGAATAAATTCAAATCTAAATAGAACTACTGTGTTCCACCACTTGTATCGGTATCAGTGCCTGTAGCTGCACCGGTGCCAGTAATTCCTGTTGTGTTCTTCCAAAGCTGTACCTGCAATGCGTGAGCTTTACATGCGGGACAGTCAGGAAACAAGCCTGGTGCTAAAACACCCGCTTGCAGCCCTTGTGTTTTCGCTTCATTGGGATCTGCACCTGGGGCCGTGTACGACCAGCCTAGTTGAGCAGTAAAAAAGATAACAGTCGAAAGAAGCACAATTCTTAATATACCTTTAATCATTTTTTACCTCGCCTATAAATAAAGCTCTGCAGTGGCAGGAGCAATTATATCTAATAAGTTATTAAAAGTGCTAGCAACCTGCATCGCAACTGAAGGGCCTTCGCTGCTTTCGACTTTGTTAATCTGACCATTGGTTTTATAAGAAACTTTGATTGTTCCTAATCCAGGTCTTGTAACAAGCGCGGGTTTTCCGTAGCGTTCTTCGTATTCGATTTTTACAACTTTTTTAGCTTGATCTGTGATGCTTGAGATTCTTCCGCGGTTGTCATAGGTCATTGTGATCTTTTGACCATCGGAATTTTGCGCAAAGCTTAGGTTGCCTTTAGCATCGTATTTAAATTGAGTTGTCTTTGTAGCTACTGGCTTAGACTTTTCATTAAAATAAGTCATGGCCACTTCACTAACTTTTTTAAATGTTGCTTCGTATTGAAAAGTCATTTTTGCAGGCCCAGCAGTTTTTGTTTTTACTTGTCCGTCTGGGTAGTATTCAAAAGAAATACGATCTGTGTTCTTGCGAATAGACAGCGGCTTGCCGAATACATCATGGTAAACGATATCAGTTACGTTCCCGTTGATTGTCGTCATCACACGCTGCAAAGAATACTGTCCATCAGCACGTTGTTTGTGCCAAAAGTCATATTTGTTATCTGCGATAACTTCTTTGCCACATACTTTTTTAACAGTCGACTGATAGTGATTTTTGATATCTCCACCAGTGGCGTCATATTTGTAGGATTCCACACACTTGTCACGATCGGTGAATGAAATAACCCAGTCATTTTTTTTATCGTACTTTAAAACGATAGAGGTCTTATCGGGCCAGGTAGATTTAGTTAGATTGTGTATATCATCGTATTCGTAGCCGTAGGTTTTTTTCCAGGCGTTTGTTACAGATGAAAGATCATCTAAATTTGCGAATTTATAATCTGCAGTCAGTCCATTCGGTCCGCTGATGCTTTTGATTTTTTTGTTATTGTATTTAAAGTTTAATTTGCGGCCGTTGTTATCTTCTAAATTTGAAACGGTATTGTCTTTATTGTAATCGAACTTTAAAAAATTCCCGTTTTTGTCGTAGATATAAGAAAGTCGACCTTGCAAATTAAAACGCTGAGAACTGCCATCAGCCAAGTTGCGAGTGTAGTGAGTTTTGTTGAAAACAAAATGTTCAACCTCGCGGCC
>JANNCH010000351.1:0-5714 GCA_031386315.1 Pseudobdellovibrionaceae bacterium | reverse complement strand
ATTTTTTTAGCAAACTCGATGGACTCAAGGGCTTTGCCCTTTTCGTCGAACAAAATAACAACGTCATCTGTCTGAAGGTGCTCTAAAAGTAATTTTGATTCTTCGTTTCGTTTGTATTCAGAATCATCACGAGAGCTTTTTTTGGGCTTTAAACTTTGAATTTCAATTTTCATGAAGTGCGAGATCTTTTTCAGATAGATCTCACTGGCCAAATCAGACCAAGGCTCTTTGGCTGTCGCTAAATTATAAAATACAATTTTCATGACAGCCTACATTTGCCTCAGAGTCTGATTAATGGCCCGCAGGCTTTCCGGCTTGAGGATCTTTTAAATTCAAGTCCTTGCCTTCTTTCCACAGGTTTTCTAGCGAATACTCTTGGCGAACAAAGTCATAGAATACATGAACAATCAAAGAACCATAGTCCACCAAAGCCCAACGACCTTCATCAAGTCCCTCTACGCTTTGTGGCAGCACATTGTATTCTTCTTTGACTGCAGTGATGACAGACTCTGCTAAAGCAGAGGCATGACGAGTGCTCGTACCAGAGGCAATGACTGCGTATTCTGAAGGGGCCGACATTTTTGTTAAATCAAAACCACGAACATTGATGCCTTTTTTGCCATAAACAATTCCTGCACAAAATTCAGTGAATTTCGCAAAGTCACCAATGCGATCGCCAAGATTGCGATACAGTTTGTTTTCTTTGATAAAGGTCTCGACAGAAAGTGGAAGATACTTTTCTACCGGACGCCCTGTACGTAACCATTTACGAAGTTCTGATGAAGAAATTTCTACATCTTGCAAAGTGATAAACTGGATGTTGCGACCAGTTTTAAGTTCGATAAAGTTGAAATCAAACTCTGCAACCTGTTCTTGTAGGTATTCTGGCAAATCATCTTGGCTTTCAGGGGTGTCGTATCCTGGACGAGTCGTAACGATCAAATTTACTTCGCTCAATATTTTTTTATAGTCTTTCCACTCGACCAAATTTTCAAGATTGTCAGCGCCGATGATTAAAAACAAATCGTCGGCAGCAATTTCTTTGCGAAGGATTTTAATTGTCTCAAAAGTATAGCTTTTGCCACCGCGAGCAATTTCTTGATCATCGATAAAAAAAGTATCGCCATACTGTTGAAAGGCGCGGCGAGTGAGCTCTAAGCGCTGCTCAGCCGTGGGTCCCTCGACAGGCGTTTTTAAAGGATTCTGAAAAGCCGGGACAATGTGAACTTTTTGAAGTCCTACTTTTTTTGCTACGGTCGTTACGCTATTGATATGGCCATTGTGTGGGGGATTGAAGCTTCCGCCGAAGATACCGACTCTCATTTACTCTACCTCTTTTAAAACCATGCGAGCGAGCTCGATGATCAATTCTTTAATGTTCTTACCCGAAACAGCCGAGATCACAAACGGCTCTACTTCTGTTTTTTTCTTGAACTGATTTTTCAGTTTAGTCAGTTGCGCATCAGATAATGTGTCTATTTTATTTAATACAACCAATTGCGGACGCGTTGTTAGAGGGAAGAATCCATCTTTGTCCTGATTGTTTTCATCGTACATACGAAGCTCTTCGTTGATGTCATTGTAGTCATCAACAGGATCTCGACCTGATAAACCAGAGGCATCTACTAAGTGAATGAAAAACTTCGTGCGTTCAATGTGTTTCAAAAACTGAATTCCAAGGCCAACGCCTGCGTGCGCACCTTTCATCAGTCCCGGAATATCAGCAACGACGAAAGATTGATAGTCACCCGCTTTGACCACGCCCAAATTTGGCGTCAAAGTCGTGAACGGATAATCTGCAATTTTTGGTTTCGCTGCCGAGATACGAGAAATCAAAGTTGATTTGCCCGCATTCGGAAATCCAATGATGCCGATATCGGCGATAAGCTTAAGTTCAAGCTTCGCTTCTAGCAACTCATTGTCTTCACCCGGTTGTGCGTGTTCAGGGGCTTGATTGACACTATTTTTAAAAAAGTGATTCCCTTTTCCGCCACGCCCACCTTTGAGCAAAACGTATTCACTAACGCCCGTCATATCGACGATGATTTCACCTTCCATCGAGCGCAGAATGGTGCCCTCAGGCACAACAAGAACTAAGTTTTCACCGTCTTGCCCGGAACAGTTGGCCGATCCGCCAGGTTGACCGTTGGGAGCGTAATATTTTTTATGAGGTTTAAAGTCCATCAACGAGTTCAAATGCTTGGTAGCTTTAAGTACAACATCGCCACCCTTTCCACCGTCACCACCGTCTGGGCCACCCCGTGGCATCATGGATTCACGGCGAAAGCTCACACAGCCCGGGCCGCCGCGGCCGGAAGAAATGGATATTGTAACTTCATCGATAAACTTCATATCTGATCCGATTTTTTTAGAACATAGAGATTCGCGAGTTATCTCTATACATCAAAAAAAAGGGAGCCTTAAGGGCTCCCTCTTAAATTGAAAATTTGTTAAGCGCTACTTCAAGAAAGCTATTAAGCTGACTTTGCGTAAACACTAATTTTGAAACGCTCTTTAGAGAAACGTTCAAATTTTACGTGGCCTTCAATAATTGAATAGATCGTGTGGTCACGACCGATTTTAACATTGTTACCAACATGGAATTGAGTTCCACGTTGACGAACGATGATAGTTCCAGGAAGAACCTTTTCACCACCAAAGCGTTTAACACCAAGGCGTTTACTGTGTGAATCGCGACCATTCTTTGTACTACCACCGGCTTTTTTACTTGCCATGACTAACTCCGTTGAAACTTATTAAGTTAAAATTATTTCTTTGTGGCTTTTTTAGCTACTTTTTTCTTAGTAACTTTTTTAGCCGCTGGCTTCTTAGTTGTTTTTTTAGCTACTTTTTTAACAGCTTTTTTAGCTGTCTTTTTAGCTTTAACAGCTTCAGCGCCTGCTTTTGCTTTGTTCGCACGGCCTTGACCAATTTGACCTTCAATACGCTCTCTACGAGTCGCTTGTTTAGTCAAAATGCGCTCTTCACGAACAGCAGCCATGTCTTGAACATTCGGTGTTGCATCAGATTTAGCAACTTTACCGTCAGCTCCAGTTACAGATTTGATGAAAAGTTCAGTGAACTCTTGTCTGTGTGATTTCAAACGACGATAGCCCTTACGGCGTTTCTTTTTGAAAATGAGAACTTTTCTTGCTTTAGCTTGCTTAGTAACTACTACAGTAACCAAGGCGCCTTTCACAAGAGGTGCTCCAATAACAGTGGATTCGCCACCAACCAACAAAACTTCAGTGATATTAAATTCAGCACCAAGTTTTTGATCAAGTTTTTCAACTTGAAGAACATCTCCGGCTTGAACTTTATATTGTTTTCCACCAGTACGGATAATTGCGTACATGATTACCTCCAGCTACGTATAAGCAAACCGTAAATGCCACTTTGCAGTACGCTTTGTCAACTTATTCCGTGCAATTTTTAAGCAGAATTAAGGGAAAAGAAAGGTTACGTGTTTGGCGGGCGAAAGGCAACGAAAAATATCGATTGTATATTGCATCTTACGAATTAGAGCAATCGTTACAAGTTACAGACACTTACGGCACTCTATCAATCACCCATAACAAGTGAAAGACCGCACCAAAAGCCTTTAATGCTGTCGCTCTGATCTAATTTATAATCTGTCAACTGAACCACCGGTATAAGACGCACGCCGCCTGCGCCCAAAACAAATCCAAGGCCCGTAGCCTGACTTTGACCTTCATTTTTTTGCTCGTAGATTCCACCCACATTTGAAATGCCGGGCTCTTGATCTATGGTTGTTTTTGCTTGGAATTTATTTACGTTGGAACCAATGAAAGCCATGAATTTACTATTTGCTCGATAGCCAATCGACAACCCGCCACCCGCATAAGACATAGTTGTTCTAGATGAACATTTGTAACCACCGGGGCCAAATGTGCTGCTTTGATCACCATCTTTAGATGAAGTGTCGTAACCAAGCTCTGCATTTACCGACATAGACCAGCCTGTGGTGGCCTTGGATCGTGGCACACCGACTAGTTGGTATTGAATCCGGGCCAGAGCACCAAACAACTCTGTAAGACCAAGGCTTGCCTGAAAGTCATCAGAAATACCAAAACTAAAGTCACCGGTAGTTTGATTATACATTTCGTTTTTATTTATAAACACAGGTGGTCGTTCGCTCGCATCATTGGTGACGGTGTGTTCGCGAATTGGCTTAAATGTACGCCGAAGCCTAGGTCACCGTCGGCAAGCACCTCTGGGGGCTGAATATAGGCAACCGGAGTATCAATCTTTATGTGCGAGCAGGCCGCATAAAACAAAGTTGTACAAATCAAAACGAATTTCAACCTGCTCACGCGCGCCCCTTTAGACAAAAAATATTTCGTATTGTTCCAAATGGTAGTTCGGTTCAATCTTAAACGCCACTGAACGTCCTAATTTTTTCTCGATATGCTCAAGGCTTTCACCTTCAGAGTCATAAATCCAATCCACAACACCGCCGTGGCAATGAACAACAACATTGGTCTTAGGATTGATCAACATATCACCATCGCGCTCAAGTTCGCGGAATATCTCATTAGCAACAGTAGATTTACGTTTGATGTAGCCCTTGCCCTCGCAGTACGAACAGGGCTCGCACAAAGTTTTTATCAAACTAGGGCGAATGCGTTTGCGAGTCATTTCGACTAGGCCTAGCTGAGACATCGAAACAACATTTGTACGCGCACGGTCTTTTTGCAACTCACCTGCCAGGGTTTCTAAAACCTTTTCGCGGTGAGATTCTTTTTCCATGTCAATAAAGTCGATAATGATAATGCCGCCGCAGTTTCGTATGCGCAACTGATGGGCAATTTCACGGATGGCCTCAAGATTTGTTTTTAGAATCGTGTCTTCAAGATCTTTTTTGCCAACAAACTTACCCGTGTTGACGTCAATCACGACCAGGGCTTCAGCTTCATCGATGACAATGTAGCCACCTGATTTTAGCCAAATCTTGCGGTCCATCGAACGAGAAATTTCAATGTCGATATCGTAAAGATCAAAGAGAGGTTTTTTTTCTTCATACAGTACAATGTTCTGTTTGTACTTTGGCATAAATTGCGAAACGAACTTAGCTACTTTTTTATGAACTTCAACATCATCCACCCAAACACTAGCGACATCTTCGCTCATCAAATCGCGCAGGGCGCGCAATTCAACGTCTAGCTCTGTGTGTACTGATCCGGGATTTTTTTTCTTTTCATAATTTTTGAAAATCTCTTTGCTCATGCGATCTAGATATTCAATATCCGCCTTAAGCATCTCTTCAGATGCACCCTCGCCCGCTGTACGCACGATAACGCCGCCGGATGGATTTATGTTTTGAATCAACTTGCGCAAACGCTCACGCTCTTCTTCAGTTTCGATACGACGAGAAATACCTAGATGCCGAACCGTGGGCAAGAAAACCACGAATCTGCCCGGCAGGGATAAATGAGTTGTAAGACGAGCACCCTTAGTGCCCAGCGGATCTTTCGCCACTTGAACAAGAATAGACTGGCCCTCTTTCACTAAATCTTGGATAGGCGTCTTGCTGCTCGAGCTTGGGATCTTTTCTTCATCTACCGTGAGTGGTTCGTCGCGATCAGGATCTGCGTAGGGCATGTGATCTGAATCCACATCTTCGCGAATGTCACCCACATATAAGAATGCGGCTTTTTCCATGCCGATATCTACAAAGGCCGCCTGCATTCCAG
>JANNCH010000114.1:0-9251 GCA_031386315.1 Pseudobdellovibrionaceae bacterium | reverse complement strand
CTTCTATGTTGTTTTGAACACAATTCTTTGGTGTTCGCTGCTCTTCGGCTTTACATTATTAAAACTAATAAGCCCACACTCTGCATTTGGTAACTTTTGCTCGCGCGTAGGTCTTAAAATGGCCGAGAACTGGGCCACATGCAATTCATTCGGTCTTTCTGTGATTCATAAAATTCAGTGGGAATTCGACATTCACTGTCAATTGGACCCAAAAAAATCATATTTGGTCTGCGCCAATCATATTTCATGGGTAGATATCGTAACACTCATGCAGTACTTCAATCGTCGAATCCCTTTTTTGCGATTTTTTATCAAGCAAGAGCTTATCTATATTCCATTTCTTGGGGCTGCTTGGTGGTCGTTGGATTATCCATTTATGAAAAGACATACTAAAGAGTATCTTGAAAAACATCCTGAAAAGCGACTTGAAGATTTAGAAACGACACGTCGTTCATGCGAACGCTTTAAAGGCAAAACAACAGCCATCATTAACTTTCTTGAAGGCACACGCTTTACTCATAAAAAACATGAAAAACAAAAATCACCCTATAAAAACTTACTGCGTCCAAAAGCCGGCGGGATCGCTTTTGTACTCGAAGCCATGGGCGAGCAGTTTCACTCTTTGCTAGATGTGACAATTTGCTATCCACACAAGGGTGATGTTTCGATGTGGGGGCTACTGTGTGGAAAGATTAGTCATGCGATTTTACGCATTGAAGAAAAACCCGTACCAAAAGAATTTTTAGGTAAGCACTATTTTGACGACGCTAATTATCGCGAACAACTTCAAAAATGGCTGCATGAAATTTGGCTGCGCAAAGATGATTACTTAGAAAAATGCTTCGCGAAATCTTGCCAACACAAATGATAATCACTCTGCAAAAAGCCTTTTTGCATTGCAAAGTCTGTGAGCAAATATGGCGAGCGCGACTCAAACATAAATGCCATGGTATCTTGAATCTTGTGCGGCTTTAAGTCGACTTGGCTTGCCTTTTCAAAGGTCTCGGCATCTGGCCCGTGGGCTGAATAGAAATTATGCAAACTTCCACCGCCAGGTACAAAGCCACCACTCGTTTTTGCATCATATACACCTTGAATCAGTCCCATGTATTCACTCATACAATTGCGATGAAAATAAGGTGGTCGAAAAGTATTTTCAGCCACCATCCAACGCGGTGGAAAAATCACGAAATCCACATTCGCAACTCCGACTGTATCGCTTGCTGAAGTAAGCACAGTAAAGATCGAAGGATCTGGATGATCAAAGCTGACCGTGTTGATAGTATTGAATTTCTTGAGATCATATTTGTACGGAACATAGTTGCCATGCCACGCCACCACGTCCAATGGTGAATGTCCGAGCTCTGCACTCCACAATTCACCCGAGAATTTACCGATCAGTTCGAACTTGCCATCAAGATCTTCAAATCCTGCCACTGGTGTTTCAAAATGACGACGATGAGCCAAAGCGTTGGCCCCCATAACCCCTAGCTCAGGCAGTTGAAATGGAGCACCAAAGTTTTCTCCGACATACCCTGCGCAGCTTCCTGCAGTTAGGGGATTTACTTGAAATTTCATGCCCCTAGGTACGACCACGATCTCTCCAGGTTTTGCCTCAATGATGCCTAGCTCGGTCTTGATTTGAACATCACCAGATTGCAAAACGAACAAAAAATCTCCATCGGCATTCATCATATACCGATGACCCATACCCTTATTAAAAGAGTACAGATGTATGTGCAAACCTCGCTGGTCTTGGCTTGAGCCCGTGCCACAGACAGTACGAATACCATCTACAAAATCTTGCGGGCCATTAGACGGCGTGATCGGATTCCAGCGCATTTGATTGGGATTACTATGCTGAGGTTTGAAAAAAGTTTTTGTAGTCAAATCCTTCAACAGCACAAATGGCTTGTGTTGAACTGAAGGACGAATGCGATAAAGCCAAGAGAACAAATTTGTCGATCTAGGGGCTGTGAATGCAGAACCACTCAGCTGCTCGGGATACAATCCCAATGGAGCTTTCTGCGGAGAGTTTTGATCTGACGGCAATGCGCCGGCACAAGCCTCCGTAGAAAAGTGATTTCCAAAACCAGACAAATATTGTGAATTCATTTTACTTCGCTTTATCTTTTTTAGTTGTCTCGATCATCATGTCTTCAATACGAGACATGTCTGCGGCAGTGATCTCCCAAAGTTTTTTGCTTCCGATCTCTTTGGTGATTTTTTCGAAAAGATCAAATTTCAAGAACGGCGTTACATTGCCGCTTTGGTATTCGCGCTCTTTTTCGCCGTAAAGACCCAAGAAAGTTTGATCGCGGAACCAGAGTTCACGATTCTGACTTTCAAGTTGTTGCATACTGTCTTTGCTTGGATTTCTTTGTAAAAACTCAAAAAACATTCCGCTTGGTTTGATTCCCGGGAAGTACCACTCGCCGCTGAAAACTTGGATCAAATCATCTTCATCGTCCTTTAAAATCGGAGTGATAAACTGCACACCACGTTCGATCGCATGTTTATGAAATGCCAATAAATCTGGAGTACGCAAAGCCACATGCTGCCATAAGGCGGCCGAAGAATGCGAATCCAACATCGTACGAACATGCGAAGATTGATTAGCGGGTTCACTTGGCTGAACCACGGCTACGATTGTTTTATTAAAATTAGGATCCACATGTGTGCCCGATCCCAAACACACAGCGTAAGTCATCGACTGCGTGCCCGTTCCAGGTTGCCATTCTTTGCGTTTGTCATAAAGAATATCATCGGGACCAACACCAAAGATCACATTGAAAGCAACGTAAGCAACATTGTAATATTGTGGCTGCAAAAGCAGCGTCATGTGATCCACTTGAAAATTCTGGAACGAGTGTTTCATATTTTTTCCTTATCTAACATATTATCTGGGGCACTTTTCAAACACGCTCTTTTATACATTGCTGCATTACGTAAAATCAATATATTGCGCCTACCAATGCAGCAGTGTTGCGTATAAATTTAGCCCTCTATGTTAGAAAAAAAAGCTCGTATACGTTTTATATTTTCAACGATGTTGCTGGATGCCCTTGGCATTGGCCTTCTAGTACCTATCCTGCCAGATCTAATACGTCACTTTTCGGTGGATCCCGCGTTCGTGAGCCGTTATTTTGGCTATTTTATTTCAGTCTATGCCCTGATGCAGTTTATTGCCTCGCCCATTTTAGGGGCCCTTTCGGATCGCTATGGTCGTCGGCCCATCCTGTTGATTTCGTTACTGGGCGCTGGTTTGGACTATCTAGTTATGGCCTTCTCGCCTGCACTTTGGATTCTTTTTTTAGGCCGTATTATTTCTGGTTTGACGGGGGCAAGCATGACCGTTGCGACGGCCTATATGGCCGACATCAGCGATGATAGTAATCGCTCAGCCAACTTCGGAATGATTGGCGCCGCGTTTGGAATCGGCTTTGTCGTTGGGCCCGCACTGGGCGGAGTCCTCGGCGCATCGGATTGGCGAATTCCATTCATTGCAGCCGCAGTCTTAAATTTGCTGAATTTTATTTTTGGCTATTTTATTTTGCCCGAATCATTGCCGTTGGAATCTCGTCGTAAAATCAGTTTGCGAAAATTAAATCCATTCACTACCATCGCAAAAATTTTAAAACCCTCACCGATACTTTTACTTATCTGGATCTACATCCTCTTATTCTTAGCAGGCCAAGCACATCCAAGCCTATGGGCGCTTTATACCCAATTCAAATTTAACTGGACTGCCCTCGAGGTAGGTCTTTCTATTTCTTGCGTAGGTGTTTCAATCGCCATTGTGCAGGGCGGCCTTACTCGGATTGTGATTCCGAAAATTGGCGAGTGGAATGCTTTGTATTTTTGCATTCTCATCAATTTCTTAGGCTACCTCGGATTTGCACTCGCAACGACCGGATGGATGATGTACGCAATACTCATTCCCTCTGCACTTGCCGGGATCGGTGGCCCCGCACTGCAGTCGTTAATCACTAAAAATGGCTCTGCTAATGAGCAGGGCGAGCTACAAGGGACGCTAGTCAGCCTAGGAAGCCTCACATCTATTATCGGCCCCCTGTTATTTACGGGTTTATTCACAGAATTCACGAAGCAGAACGGCAGCGCCTTCTTTCCAGGGGCTGGATATGCCTGTGCGGCCCTCTTTTGCTTGCTTGCTGGCATTCTTGTAATCTCTCAAATTCGTCGTAAGCAATCAGACGCGCAGAGCTAAACATTGTTGAGTATAGACATTACACACTTATGGATACACAAGTTCAGCTAGACGCATCTTTAAGAGACTATTTTTAATTGAATAACCTTATGAAGAGATAAACAATATTTTTATGGATCAAAAAAAATTCCGAGTGGAAGTAGACCCAGACATTGCCGATTTGGTGCCGCAGTTTCTAGAAAATAGAAACAAGGACTTATTGTCACTAGAAGAGCTCTTAGCCTCTAAGAATACCACTGCCATTTCGCAACTTGCCCACAAGATTAAGGGCAGCGCTGCAGGCTATGGTTTTACTGAACTCAGCCGAATTGCAGCTGAAATGGAAGTTTCGGCTAAAAAAGAAAATCTTCCAGAAATTCAAAAACTTTACAAAGAAGCACGTGAATACCTAGCCACGGTTGTGGTAATTTACCCTGGCAAATAGCTTTAGCTAAGGGGGCACATATGGTGCGAATTTCTACTAGATACACTGGCGAAAAACGCTGCGAACTGACTCACGAACCATCAAAATCTGTCATTCGTACGGATGCACCCAAAGATAATAACGGCAAGGGCGAGCTATTTTCACCAACCGACTTACTCGCAGCCGCAACAGCTAGTTGCATGTTAACAATCATCGGAATCCATGCAGAGAAAGACGGGCTCAACGTCGATGGAATCACTGCGTCCGTCGATAAAGAAATGGGCACCAACCCTCGTCGAGTCGTGAAACTGCACCTAAGTATACATTTGCCTGAAAATCTAACCGCCGAACAACGAGAAAAGCTTGAAACCTTGGCGCTGAGTTGCCCAGTGAAAAAAAGCCTCCACCCAGAACTCGACGTTCCGGTGAATTTCTCGTACGACCTATAAAACTTTGCTATGCTGTAATCAGCAGCATGGGGGGCTAGGTGGGTCGTTTTAGAATTATTCTATTATCTGCTCTATTCATATCTGCGTGTGCACAAAAAGAAAAATACTCAGACATCACCCAAACTATCCCTCCCGTACCAGAAATTAAGGTTGAGAGCCTTAACTTACGTTCTGCACGTGCCAACATGAGAGTTCGCAACAAAGTGATCGGTCTAATTAATTTTGCGCAAAGTGATTCAAACATTAAAGTCGAAGTCCAAATCGAAGGTTTAAAATCAGGCCCCTACGAACTGCATCTTGCCACAAAAGGAAATTGCAAAAACCCCAGTCTCAAGCATCACGACTATAAAGATTTAGGCGAAGTAATCGCCGACAAAAACGGCGTAGTAAAAACTAATGTAGAGTTTATAAATATGTTCACACATGACCTCATGAACAAAACAATCATTCTACACAGCAAAAACAAAAGATTTCCAAAGGCAACGGCCTGCGGCCAAATCGAAAAATCCTAAAGAAATCGTTATAAAGCTACAAATGCAAGGCGAGCGGAGGAGGCGTACATTTGTACGCCAACGACAAACAACGCAGCAGTTGGGGCTTTATAACGATTTCTGTTTATATTTTGCGGACTTTTTGGTGGATGCGGCCAAATATATCTTCGCCTTTTTCATTGAGCATTTTCATCTCAATGCGATCTCCGTCTTTCATAAACTGGGTCTCGATGGCCCCTTTTTCAATTTGCTCGATAGTTCTTTTTTCTGCCAGGCAACTGGAGCCCATTGAATGATCTTCGTTCGAAACAGTCCCACTACCAATCAAGGCGGCCGCTGGAAGGTTACGCGTGTGGGCTGCGTGCGAAATCAGCTGGCCAAAATGAAAGTGCATGGCACCTGCATTGGCTTTGCCGAAAAAATTTTCATTGTAATTCACAGTGAGTGGCAATTGGACACGGCCGTCTTTCCAAGCCGAGCCCAACTCATCCGCAGTGACCGCGAATGGCGATAATGCCGAAGCGGGCTTACTTTGAAAAAAACCAAAGCCTTGGGCCAATTCACCGGGAATCAAACCACGCAAAGACACATCATTCATGATTACGAATAATTTAATATGCCCAAGAGCTTTTTCGGCTGTGGTTCCCATCGGAACGAAGTCTGTAATCACGGCAACTTCACCCTCAAAGTCAGTGCCGTGTGCGAAATCACGCTGAGGGATATCTTCAGTGGGTGCAAGAAACCCACCGCACTCACCCTGATACATCAAAGGCACAGTCGATAGGGTCTCAGGCAAAGCAGCATTACGCGCCTTGCGTACAAGTTTGATATGATAAATAAATGCAGAGCCATCGGCAAATAACCATGTGCGTGGCAAAGCAGAATGGAAGTCTTCTTCTTTCACAGCAAAAGTTCCCGCTACGGTCCCCGCATTGAGATCTGCGTATATTTTTTGAAGTTGAGGTTCTGCTTGAGCCCAACCTTCGACTGCTTCACGTAAGTTAGCAGCGACTGAATTTGCGCGAACAGCCGTTTTTAAATCACGGCTGACGACACAGAGCTCACCATCAAGACTTTTTGCAGACTTTAAAGAACCTAACTTCACAATAGACTTCCTTAGAATGTAATAACTAAATTAGCGCCAACAGCTTTGTAATCTTTTAGACCTTGAGCAACTTCTCCGCTGCCATTTTCAAAATAGAGTGTTCCTCCCAATTGTGGAGCAAATTTGAAAGTCGCGCCGATCACGATGGGCATATACATTGATTTAACACCTGAAAGTGACCCGCCACCCTCAACAGAATGATCTAAGTTCATCGCCGCAACAACGCCTGCGAAGACCCCTGCGTAATCTTCAAATTTATACATGATCGTCACGGGAATATCTAAGTAGCTCATTGAAACTTTTGCTTTAGTTACCGGAGCAGTTGTTTCAATAGTTAAATTTCTTTGCGTGTAAAGCATTCCGGTACGAAAGTTCCATGCACCACTGATTGGAATAGCTGCAGTTCCACCAAACTGTAGACCCATTTCAGATTTTGCCGAGCTTGTTGTTGAATCTACAGATCCCGATTGTTGACGAACACCCACTTCAAGACCGAAATCACCATCTGCCATAGCAGTTGCTGAAAAGATTGTTGTCATCGCTGCCAAAGAAACTAAAAACTTTTTCATAGAGGACTCCCTACATTTGTGTCTATAGTTTCTCACGAAGCTTTGACAGGGCTAAGTGATAACGCCCGCTGGCATGCAAAGTTAGTACAAAGTTACAAAGTAAAAGTCTAGAATGTGCCCAATATGTCACAAATCACACTCTATAATTATTTTCGCAGCTCGCCTTCTTACCGCGTTAGAATTGCCCTTTACCATAAGGGATTGCACTTCGAGTATAAGGCTGTTCATCTGCTCAATAACGGTGGCGAACATCACACGGCTGAATACAAAAAAATCAATCCACAAGAAGAAGTGCCCAGCCTTATTCATGATGGAAATGTCATCGCACAATCAGTTGCGATTATCGAATATCTAGATGAAGTTTTTCCGCAAAAACACTTGCTACCAAATTCAGCGGTTTTGCGCGCACAGGTTCGACAATTTTGTGAAAATATTAATTCGTTCATGCACCCTGTTTGTAATTTAAAAATTCAACAGTATTTAGAAGTTAAACATGGATATGGTCCTTCACAAAAAGAAGACTGGATTCAACATTGGAGTAAGCAGGGCTTTGAAGCGCTTGAAAAAATTCTGCAAAAAAATTGTGGTAAATTCTGTTTTGGTGATGAAGTGACTTCGGCAGATCTTTTTCTTATTCCACAGGTTTTCAGTGCAAAAAGATTCAAAGTCGATATGTCAGCGTATCCACTCATTAACAAAATTGAAAAAAACTGTCTTGATTTGGAAGCCTTTAAAAAAGCACACCCCATGAATCAACCCGATACTCCGGCAGAGATGAAATAATGGTTCAAGGCCTTAATCACATCACGCTGAGCGTGCGAAATATTCAAGAGTCCTATGACTTTTACAGAAATGTATTGGGCTTTGTTCCGTTGATGAAAAGTCCGCAGAATGCTTACTTTTTGGCTGGCAATCTGTGGTTTTGTATTGAAGAAGATCCACTCGTCCGCAATGCCGAGCTACCTGAATACACACATATTTCATTCTCTGTGAAACAAGAAAACTTCGAGGACGTGGCAGAAAAAGTTCGCGAATCTGGTGCTAAAATATTCAAAGAAAATAAGTCTGAAGGGGATTCCCTTTATTTTATCGATCCCAATGGACATAAGTTAGAAATCCATGTGGGCGATTGGAAATCCCGCATGAATAGCTACAAAGAAGATGCTACTGAGGGCACCGAGTTTTTTGAACCACCTAAAAAACAAAAGTAGTGCCCGCCAGATTCCTCCATGTACACCAATATCCCGATTTTTTACGGTCCGACCTTGGTCCGGCCCAATCACGGGTAACTTGTCGGATATAGCTCTGGCTTTCTAGAACATCGCCTTAATCTTTATGAAAATTAGTACAATAATGTACAGCATCAACAATCCAGACTTAACAATTTTCATCGTTCGTCGATAACGTAAATAGTTGTGTTTACGCATGCTATATCTACTATTTTAAGAGATACGGCCCACCAAAAGGGAATCCGGCTAAGGCTAGATTCCCTTTTTCAATTTTTATGGCAGTTTGATTTTTATCTTATACACAGAACACTATGGACGCTGTCCGCAAATCGAACGATTAATTTGTGTTTGTGAAAAGAAAGTTCCATTTATCGATCACTGGAACAATCACAAAAACAAGCATGCTGATATTGGTCCACATAAAAAATGCAAACCAACGTTCGGTGCCGTTGGATTTATAAAATCTAAAAAATTCTTGCAACACTTTGAAAGCGAATGGCGTTACCAACAAAATATACAGCCAGCTTGTGTGAACAAACCATGGGGACGCGACCGCTACACCCACGTATACAAAAGTATATAGCCCAATATGGAACAAAGTTTTCGGAATGCCTAATTTTGCTGGCAATACGGGGATACCTCCAGCGGCATAATCGTCTTTGTATTTAATAGCCAAGGTCCAAAAGTGCGGCATCTGCCACAAGAACATGATCAAAAATAAATACACGGATTCTGAATTAAAAATATCTGAGTTGTTGGCCGCATAGCCGATCGTCA
>JANNCH010000089.1:0-7356 GCA_031386315.1 Pseudobdellovibrionaceae bacterium | reverse complement strand
TAGCTCAGTTGGTAGAGCAGAGGACTGAAAATCCTTGTGTCGGCGGTTCAATTCCGTCCCAAGCCACCATTTTTAAAAAATCCCATCGAAAATTGAATAGTACTATCTTCAAAAAGCTTTTTTGATCTGCATGTGCATAACAATATTTTATTTCAAATTGAGTGAACAAAAATAAGAATCTTTGGCGCCGCCAATTCTTTCTAAAAAATTATAGCGCTTTTGAGTGACCACTGCTCGCGCAGTAAAGCTTGAGTCCCATTGAACAGAACCATTGTTTGCAACTTCAGCGATAACTTTGGTGCCAATGATTTGAGTGTCACCACCCAAAGAACTGCTATAAAAATCCGCTACGAGTTTGTTTGATTCCACTCTTAAGTTAGAAGAATCACATTTATAATGAAGGCTTTCGCAATTAATTGAGCCTATATTTCCATGATAGGTGAGGCTATCGATATTGCATGAAATGCTTTTGTTATTTGGCAGTGCGCCCGTAAAGCTAATTTCAATATTTCTTTGTGAAGTTAACAACTAAAGTTGTATTTTTTTGACCACCTGCAAGAAGAGTCATTGGGGCACATAAAAGCAGACCAATAAAAAATCATAATTTTATTTATTTTAAGCCCGCTGCTTAAAAATTCTCTAGCGCTCCAATCGTGTTCGCACTATTATTATTCTTGTTAGGGAGTAGTCGCAGTAAGTGCCTTGGCATCTACTGATCTGTGTCGACATACTGAGTTTAAACCCCGGCACAGTTGCAAGTTCGCTTGTTGACGAGACTGGCACTGGTGTTTTTAAAACGCCGTGTCGTCTATTTCCCCTAGAAATAACCTCACGGCCAATTCTTTTAGTGAGGTTCTATGGAAGTATTCATCAATTCATTTTTATTAGTTTTTGTAGGTGAAATGGGCGATAAAACCCAGTTACTTTCACTCGTACTTGTGGCTCGGTATAAAAGGCCTTGGACAATTCTGATGGGTGTGTTTATTGCCACCGTATTGAATCATGCTCTTGCATCTTGGGCGGGCGGTTGGGTTGCTACTTTGGTAGAGCCTCAACTGATGGCTTGGATTCTTGCGGGAACTTTCTTTATATTTGGATTATGGATACTCATTCCTGACAAAGAGGGCGAGCTGAAACAATATGGAAAATTTGGGGTTTTAGTTACGACTGTAATCGCATTTTTTTTGGCTGAAATGGGTGACAAGACACAATTGGCTACTATTGCACTGGGTGCTCGTTACACAAGTGCAACCATGGTAACCATGGGTTCAACGTTGGGAATGCTGGGTTCGAATGCCCTGGCTATTTTTCTAGGGGAAAGAATATTAAAACGTATACCTATGCAGTGGGTTCGCATCTTTGCCTGCGGGCTATTTATACTTTTTGGAATAGCTATTCTTGCGAAGTCTTTAAAGTTCATTTAAGCACTTTGATAAAAAAAAGACCGCTCGACTTTTGATCGAGCGGTCTTTTGAAATTCAATTTATCTAATAATTACCAAACTCCGAAGCCGTACCATGCGCCAACGCGTGGTCGCTGTTGTTGCTGATAATATCTGTCATAATAACCGTTGTTATAACCATTGTTGTTACAGTTGCTGTAGCCAGTGTTATAGCCGCTGTTATTATAATTGTTATTGTATCCGCTGTTATACCCGTTGTTGTAGCCAGTGTTGTCGTTACAGTTTTGGGTTTGCTGACCGACATCGATGCATTGATTATTCATCCAACCAGAATTTACTCCGCACTGAGATAAACAACCGTACTGAGCGCTGTAAACCATTCCTGTTCCACAAGCTCCGTTGACGTTTCCAGTGCCACCACCGACACACTGTGTTCCATTCCAACCGTAGCTTGCACCCATATAAGCACATTGTCCGACCGCTAAACAACCTTGAGAAGTATATACTGAACCAGCCGTGCAGACTCCGTTAGCAGCAACACCTGTGTTGCTATTTCCGCCGCCGCTGTCTTTTGAGCAGTTTACTAAGCTCAAAAGTACTCCGCAGGCGAAGACAGTTTGGAAAATAATTTTTTTCATAAGAGCCTCTTTCAAATGGGTTCTTTGTATTCAATCTTCTATAATCAAGCTTTGTGCCAGCAAGAGACGTTTTAAATCGATTTGAAATCGAAACCTGTTAAAAATACAAAGATGAGACGAAAATTGTTAAGCAATGAGACAATATTTGTGATTAGTTCGAAGAATGATCTCTAGAAACTGTATCAGAATGAGACCCATATGAGTTGGCAATGCCAATCTATATATAGATAAAGCTACTATAAATTGCCAAGTTCGAAACATAAAATGGAAAAGAAAAAACCAGCTCGAGAGCTGGTTTTTTGCTTAGGGAGAGGCGATGTTGCGTGAGTCTTTAAGCGTAAATAATAGACTACGCAGCCAGTGATTTTGATTTTTTTGCTTCTTTCTTAACGGGAATTGGTTTCTTCCCATCTTGATTTTTAGCGTTGTGATCAAAAGCCACCGCAAATACTTCATCTAAGTTTTCAGCAAGAATGAAGTTAATTTTATCTTTAAATACTTTTGGAATATCTTGTAAGTCTTTTTTGTTTGCCATTGGGATAACGATATTCGTGATTCCCAAGTTCAAAGCAGCTAGACATTTTTCACGAATACCACCCACCGGAAGCACTCGGCCTTGCAGTGTTACTTCACCAGTCATAGCTAAGTCATGACGGATCGGTGTTTCTGTCATCAAGCTCACAAGAGCTGTCGTCAGAGTGATACCCGCTGAAGGGCCATCTTTAGGGATAGCACCTGCAGGCAAGTGAACGTGGATATCATATCTTTCAAAAAAATCGTGTGGAATATTGAGCTCTTCCATGTGAGCACGTGCATATGACATTGCTGCATGTGCGGACTCTTTCATCACATCACCTAGTTGGCCTGTGAGTTGTAAGTGTCCCTTGCCCTTCATTTTCAAAGCCTCAATCGTCAGCACTTCGCCACCAGCTTGTGTCCAAGCAAGACCTTGAGCCACACCCACTTGTGAATCAGCAAACTTGTCGTCACGCATGAACTTCGGTGGACCTAAAAGTTCAGATAAAGTTTCTGGATTGATTTCAACGAAACTCGCTTCGTTCATCACAACTTGCTTAGCAACTTTGCGGCAAACAGATCCAACCTCTCGCTCGAGGTTACGAAGACCTGCTTCACGAGTGTAGCCAGCGATCAGATATTTGATACCTTCGTCTGTGAAAGCTATGTTTTCTTTTGTGATGCCGTTGGCTTCGATCTGTCTGTCAATCAAATGCTTTCTGGTAATAAAAAGCTTATCGTTTTCAGTGTAACCAGGGATGTTGATGATTTCCATACGATCACGCAAAGCTGGTGGAATATTTTCCAATACGTTTGCAGTGGCGATAAAAAGTACATTCGAAAGATCGAAATCAACATTCAAATAGTTATCACGGAATGATGAGTTTTGTTCTGGATCCAAGACCTCAAGCATGGCTGCTGAAGGGTCACCACGGAAGTCCGAGCCTAATTTATCAATTTCGTCTAATACGATCACTGGGTTGTTCGTTTTTACTTGGCGTAAAGCTTGAATAATTTTACCTGGCATTGCGCCGACGTATGTACGTCTATGACCACGGATTTCGGCCTCGTCTTTCACGCCGCCTAAAGCTACGCGGAAGTACTCACGACCCATCGCGCGAGCGATTGATTTACCAAGTGAAGTTTTACCAACTCCTGGAGGGCCACCGAAACAAAGGATTGGACCTTTGATATTTTGTTTTAATTTACGAACTGCTAAGAATTCAAGAACACGGTCTTTGGCTTTATCAAGTTCATGGTGATCTTGATCCAAAATTTCTTTAGCAATTTTAAGATCGATAACATCTTCGGTCTTTTTAGACCAAGGAAGATCAACCATCCAGTCAAGATATGTACGAACCATTGTTGCTTCACTTGCGTCTGGGTGCATACGCTCAAGACGGCCCATTTGTTTCAAAGCTTCTGATTCAACTGTCGCGGGCATTCCAGAGCGAAGAACTTTTTCACGCAGTTCTTCCATCTCTTCAGATTTTGAATCCTGCTCGCCGAGTTCATTTTTGATAGCCTTCATTTGCTCGCGCAAGAAATACTCGCGCTGAGATTTAGACATATCGTCTTTTGGATTTGAACGGATTTTTTGTTGCATCTGCATCACTTCAAGTTCTGCAGCTAAAATTTCATTCACTAATCCTAGGCGTTCTTTAGGATCTGTTGTTTCAAGAACTTTTTGAGCGTCTTGAACTTTCACACCTAGGTTGCTAGCGATCAAGTCAGCAATACGACCTGGATCAGTAACATCGTCTAATACTAATAAGATGTCTGGAGAAAGTGGACGACCTAAAGCGATGATTCTTTCGATGTGCTCTTTAGCAGTGCGGATCGAAGCTTCAGACTCAGTCGTAGTTGCTGTGTGTGGAAGGTCTTCAATTTTTTCAACAGCCACTTCAAAACTTGGAGCTGTTTTAGCATAATTTTTTACACGACCCTTAGCTACACCTTGAATCAAGATTTTTACACGGCCATCAGAAAGCTTGCGCATTCTCATGATCATCGCGATTGTACCTACGGTGTAGATAGAATCCGGTGTTGGGTTTTCTTCGGTGATATCTTTTTGTGAAGCCAAAAAGATCAGACGATTTTTTGCAAGAGCTTCCTCAACGGAGCGAATCGAAGAATCACGCCCTACAAATAACGGAATTATCATGTAAGGAAAGACAACGATGTCTCTGACTGGCAACATGGGAAGTGTCTGTGGGATTTCTAGGACTTTGTCGTCAAAACTCATACGGCTCCTCCGCGTCTTGCGGGAAAAGTAATTGCTGTACGAATCTTCTCGGACCGAGTGTGGATTAGCTTGAATAAAAAAGAAAAAATTAGACTGACATCCATGTCAGCAAGACTCATCCAATGAGATCAAATATGAGAATTACTGCAGGGAAGTACGAAGGTCCTCTTGCTCTTCCATGCATTCAATACAAAGAGTTGTAAAAGGCCTAGCCTGAAGTCTGCGTGCGCCGATGTTTTGAGCACAACTTTCGCAGTGGCCATAGGTCTGGTCATCGATTTTGCCAAGTGCACGCTCAATCATATAGAGAGCATTGCGATCGCGTTCATGCAGATGAATAGAAATATTGTTGGATACATCCAGTGATGCTGCCTCAACTTCTTCAGAAACGTTTTCCATGCTTGATTGCTCATGCTTGAATTCATGTGTCTTGTTAAGTATCGCACTCTTCTGAAACAGAAGAGATTCTTTCAAAGTTTGTAATTCTGAACTCGTAAGTTCGGTTGCGTTCATCTCACCCCCCGATATGATGATCTAAGACCGAAAAGAGCCGCATATTCACGAGGGATGGGGTGAGTGTCATCAAAAAAGCAGCGCGTGATTATTAACAAGGCATAGTACAGTGTAGCATTAATTTCTAGCTTCGTTGCAGTCTCCTCGGGTACAGGTAGTACGCTCTCGTCGACTACGCCTCGTAGAAATTAATGCTACACTGTACTATCTTGCGAATTTACGATTCGTTGCTTCACGTAACTCGGCGCCTTCAATGCTGAGGCGAGTCCAGGGAATAGCTAAAAGTCTTTCTGTTTCAATCATCTCATCTGTTTCTTCACAGACGCCAAATGTGCCTTGTTCCATACGGCCCAGGGCCATCTCGATTTCTAGTAATTGATTTCGCAAGCGGTCTTGATTCACAAGAAAGGAGTGCTCCTCCTGTTGCGCAACGGTTTGATCGATTTCATCACCGCGGTGCTCTGTTTGGCGAAAGTTTTGATGTGCAGTACGAAAGCGATTCATGATCTCAGCTTTTTGCATCTGTAGTCTGCGGCGACACTCTTTGATTGTTTCCGTAGTGATCATCTGACTGCTCATAAAAACCCCCCTGGTCTTTGGTGAGGGGTTCATCCCCTCCTTGGGCATAAGATGAACTTAACGCTCTAGGAGGTTAACGATTTATCTATCATATTTTTTTATGGGAGCTATTTGCGACTCTTAAGTGCGACCACTTCACCGTGTTCAACTGTAAGTGCCATGAGGGGGCGTTCAATTTCACGCTCAGGCGACATAGAAAGCCCGCCCAGTGCACCTGGGAACTTTTGGATGGTAGTCAGGCGACGCGACAACTCTTCGCGTGTAGAGGCCCCAGCGACAATCAGCTGGCGTAACATCAACGCAGAATCATAGGCTTGAATTTCAATCAAAGTAGGCTCTTCGTTAAAAAGATTTTTATAATCTGTGATAAAGCGAGATTTTTCTTGTTGAGAGACGCTGCTTAAATAGCTATCCACGAAAACCAAGTTGCTTGCCGCATTGCCAGCGCGTTTTGCAATATCTTTCGTATTCCACAAATTTGTCCCCAAAAGTTTTACGCCTCGCACATCGTTGTATGAAAGCATTGCCGAGATTTGGCCCAAAGCCTTTGCGCTGTCAGGAACAAAGATCGCATCAAAATCAGCAATCGGGGGCAAAATATCATCACCGGATACCGAGTGACGAACAGCTTTTTTCTTTTCACTCGCCATGGCCTCTTTCGAGCGTACACGAAACTCGTCTGCCCGTGCTTCACCGTAATAAGTTCCCACTAGGCGTTGAACTGGCAATCGAAAGTCAGTCTCTTTATTTGTATAAGATTGAACAGCTGTGATTTCACCGCCGCGGGCAAGAACTTCATCCCAGAAAATATTTGTGTATTCGACTCCATAAGCATCGTTTGGATAAAGAATAGCAAATTTTCGCATACCAAGCTCGTCCATTGCCACACGAACTAAGTAGCGAACTTGCATTTCACTAGTCAGAGAATTTCTAAAAATATTTGGACCAATGTCAGTAAGACCAGAACGTTGTGATAGCGCAATTGAAGGAACACCAAGTTCATCAGCCTTGGTTGCCACGGCCGGAGCGGTTTTGCTAAGCAGGCTTCCGATCAAGGCAATGACGTTATCTTCTTTAACTAAGCGCTCAACTCCACGGCGAGCATTATCAGGATTACCTTCGCTATCCATAACGGCTAACTTAAAACTAGATCCAGGAATATTTACACCAAGACCCATTTGTACACCGCGCAAAGCCCGCTGTCCTACCGCTGCATTTTTTCCGCTGAGAGGAAGAACCACACCAATGGCTTTTGACTCGACATATTTAGCAGCCTCAATCTGTGAAATAATATCCTGTGAGCGAACAGCTAAGTCACTGCCTGGAAGCAAGTCCACAACACTTGAAAAATATTTGCGAGCATCGCCTTTTTCGTGGGCATCCAAAGACAATTCACCCAATTTGAATAGAGCATGCGCGCGCACAAAGCCAAAGTCCGAATCAACAGACACTGATTTTAGAGC